>NZ_CP032485.1:977500-990000 GCF_006542335.1 Neokomagataea tanensis
AAGCCATGTCTGAAAAAAACTCCTCAAACCTATACACCTCAGCTCCACTACTATTATTAACTCCCCCATTAGGACGCAAAATCAAAGAAATCGGGCGAGTCCATGCCTCATGGACCGATGTTAAACCCATTTCTAGCCTCCCCGCGAACCAACAGATTATTAAAACCATCCTCCACCACCGCCTTGGCGGAACATTCTGGGAAACCGACATAAAAATTCAAGGCTCAATTTTGGTGTGCCTCCCCCCACAAGCAGAAAATGCCTTAAAAATGTACGCTGCTATTATGAAAATTTATGAAAAACATTCCTTAATATTTATACTACCTCAGGGATTTTCTAATAATAAAAAGTTTAACTCAAAAAAATTATCTAATAAAATATTATTTGAAAGTACATTCAATCCATACTCGATAATTTTGAATATTTCAAAAGTAATATATTATAATTCTAATATAAATAATATTGTTATTTTAAGCTCCTTTTTGAAAAAAGAAATTTTTGAATTCAGTTTTGACGCCTCTATTAAATTTGTAAACTCCTCTTTAATTGCCGCAAAATCTTTATCCTTAATCATCAACAACACATCTTATTATTGCCCATACTCAGGTGCACCCATCTCTTTATACGAAACACTTAATATACTTTCGGAATGGAGAAGCATCATTCTCAAAAACCGTACCATTCGGGCCTGCCTAGGTATGTCTTTTTGGAAACGAGAAAGGATGAGCGAATTCTTCTCTACCCCAAACCATCCACTCACATTCTATCGCACCCCTTTTACGGCACTTAACGCCGCTAAACGAAGTAAAAAAAGTATAGCTGTTTGGGCAACACGCATTCCAAAAGGCCTCGAAAAAAAAGCCTCCAAAGAAAAAATTTCTCTATTTCGAATAGAAGATGGATTTATACGTTCATCGGGCCTCGGAAGCGGTTTTTTGCCTCCAGCCTCAATAATAGCCGATACACGTGGAGCATATTACGACCCCGCCCAACCAAGCGATCTGGAAGTTTTACTCGCCACACACCCACTGGACGCTGATCTGCAAGAACGCGCACTGTGTTTGATCCGTACGATCCTCAAAAAAAATATCTCAAAATATTCGAGCGGCGGTAGCTCGCCAGACTTAGAACTACCAATCGAACAAAAAATTATTCTCGTACCAGGCCAAGTAGCTGACGACCTTTCCGTAAAATTAGGCGGCAAAGAAGTTGGCTCAAATTTTGAACTTTTAAAACGTGTTCGTAAAGCTTGCCCAACAGCCTTCATTTTATATCGCCCACACCCAGATGTAGATGCCGGACACAGAGCTGGTTCTATACCTGACGAAGATGCATTACGCTTCGCCAATGTTATCTCTCGTGAGGGAACAATGGCTCCATTGCTCGACCGCATTGACGAAGTCCATACCTTAACCTCACTTACAGGCTTCGAGGCACTGATGCGAGGGAAACAGGTTACCACTTACGGCCAACCCTTTTACGCCGGTTGGGGCCTAACAACCGACCGTATTCCGCTGGCACGCCGCACAAGACAACTTACCATGCCTCAACTCGTCGCCGCCACATTGTTGCTCTATCCTCGCTATATTGACCCCTTTACTGGCCTCCCCTGCGGCCCGGAATTATTAATTGAGCGCCTTGGTGAACCTGAACTCTGGAAACCTTCTCTTTTAATGCGTATACGGAGACAGCAAGGAGCTTTAAAAAAGACGCTCATTAAGAATGCTCGGCCTATTTTGCAAAAACTACGGTGACCTCTGAATTCTATGCTAACCGGCAAAAAACCATTCAACCGCACACAAACACCAAACGTGCAGCGCAATATCCTATTGCTGCAGGGTTTGATGGGACCATTTTTCCGTATGATCGGTAGAGCTCTTCGTAAAGAAGGGTATGGCGTCTGGAAAGTAAACTTTAATGGTGGAGACCGTCTAACTTGGGGCTTGCCTGGTGGTATCGACTTTACAGGTCGCGCAAATGAGTGGCCTGACGCACTTTTAAAGATTATTGTAAAACACGAAATTACCGATGTTATTCTGTTTGGAGACTGTAGACCGCTCCATAGCGCTGCAATAGCCGTCTGTGCACGTTTGCACATTCCAGTGCACGTTTTTGAAGAAGGCTATCTACGCCCAGACTGGGTGACTCTTGAACTGGGTGGCGTAAATGGTAACTCAACCCTATCCAAAGACCCTAAATATTATCTCGACCAAGCCTCCGCTTTACCTAGTCTGCCTCCCCACACCCCTGTTCCATCCTCATTCCGTACGCGTGCACTGCAGGGACTTGCCTACAACACCGCAGATCTTTTAACACGCTGGCACTACAGACACTGGAACAATTACAGACCGTGGCACCCTTTGACTGAGGGAATTGGCTGGCTGCGGAAACTAGCTGATCAAAAAAAACGTCTCGCTCGCACTAATACAACTTTAGCTAATCTGCGTGCGTCAAATAGCCCTTATATGCTTTTCCCCCTGCAATTAGATGCAGACGCTCAAGTTCGTCTTCACTCGTCTTTCAGCGGTATGGCGGAAGCAATAAGAACCGTTATCGCTTCCTTTACCGAGCACGCTCCGCGCGGTATGCGATTAGTAATAAAAGAGCATCCCTTAGATAATAACGTTCGAAGCTGGCGTCACGAAGTCGCCATGCAGGCGGCAGCCTACGGCGTCTCCGAACGAGTTGATTATTTCGAAAGCGGTGATATTGCAGAACTCGTGCAAACTTCTCTTGGCGTCATAACGATCAACAGCACAACAGGTACTTTAGCTTTGGCTGAAAATAAGCCCGTAATAACATTAGGCAGCGCTGTTTACGATATTCCGGGCATTACCTTTCAAGGCCCCCTCTCTGAGTTTTGGGCATCTCCTGGCATCCCTGATATGAACGTTTTTGAGGCATATCGACGCGTGCTAATAGAACGGTGCTTGATCCCGGGAGGCTTTTTCTCAGATGAAGCCATCGAGAAACTCGTGCATAATGCAATGGACCGTCTAACAAAACATAGCCCACGAGATTTTGCTGCAGCTTCGCGTTCCGAAATGGCACGACGCGAAGCACTACGAAAAAAATTAGCCCGCAATCCCGCCGAACTCGTTGAGCTTTTGCCCTCGACCGCAGGACACTTGACAAAGTTATGACCGCAAACTCTTCCCTTCCCTTTTATACGTTTGACATTTCCCGCCTATTGTCGAGATCTTCCGCATCAGCGCCAACTGGGATCGATAGAGTTGAACTCGAATATGCACGCTATCTCTGCCAACATGCAGAAGACAGACTTCAGTTTTCCGCAGTACACCCATTTGGTCGACTTTCCATCCTGCCTTTTGAAATAGCCAAAAGCTTTATCGAAAAAATCGGGGTATTTTGGGACAATGGCGAACAAGGTAAAGCTGTTCAGAAATTGAGCACACGCTTAATGCGCAGCCTAATCCTACCAAAATTCAAACAAAATACAGATCACACCAGACCAGACGTTTATCTCTTAATGTCACATCATCACTTAACGCGCCCCAGTATTTTTGAAACAATAAAGCGCCGGAACAACTCATTTTTTGTTCCCATGGTCCATGACTTAATTCCTCTGCAATACCCTGAATACTCTAGAGAGAAAGAACCAAGCCGTCATAAGCGTCGTATCGAGACAGTGGTGAAATTTTCAGACGGAGTGCTTACACCATCTTTGGCTGTACGGGACGCGCTTCTTCCATATTTTCAACATAGTCCTCGACCAGAGGTACCCATATGGCCCGCGCCATTGGGTGTAAGCCCACGCACAACAGCAGCGTCTTACTCGCTGCAGGTGACTACGGAAAAACCATACTTCGTCTGTTTAGGCACTATAGAAGGACGAAAAAATCACCTGCTTTTATTAAATGTCTGGCGCCGACTTATCGAAATTCACGGCGCCAAAACCCCTAGGCTGCTTATTATTGGCAAACGAGGCTGGGAAAACGAACAGGTTATCGACATGATTGAGCGCACACCTTCGTTTGCAGGAATAGTTCGTGAATACAATAACTTACCAAACGATGAAGTTGTCGCCCTTTTGAAGAACGCAAGAGCCTTATTGTTTCCTTCATTTTCCGAGGGCTTTGGCTTACCCCTGGCGGAAGCTTTGGCATTAAACGTCCCAGTTATCTGCTCTGATATTCCGGTTTTTCAGGAGGTTGGAAAAAACAAAGTTACATATCTAGACCCTATAGATGGACTGGGTTGGTTAGATACAATATCTACATACTCCAGCTTAAAAACACCACAAACACCCCCTCCTTATTTTGAAGATAATGATGCATTAAACTGGGATACTAGTGTAAAGAATGGTTTGCTTGAAATAGAAAATTTTATTTCTCAAAAAAAATTAGCTTAAAAGATAAATAAATTGTTTATATATACTTTATTAATATCAATAATTTTTGTAAATTTAATTGATATATCTTCAAAATATATCCTTGGTAAATCAAGTAATGAACAGCAACCCTTCTCAGGTAGTGTTTCTTTATTATTAGAAATATCGTTCAGGTGCTCAATTTTTGCTATCGTATACAGCTTTTTATTAACATTAACCGGAAGAAATATTGCATCATCATTAATAACAATACCTTTTTTTACTATAATTTTATTTGGCTCATTTATAAAAAATAAAGTGTTGGGGGAAACCCTTATGTTTTGTGATGTTGCTATAATAAAATTATTCATTAAACACCCTCAATTTTACTTTAATGCCATTCCATTATATTCACGTTTTATTTTAGCGATCTCCTTGCCAATATTATTACTGCTAGTATTTTATATCTTTCTTTATGATATCCTCAATAATATAGATTATGCCGTTATTAATAGAACTATAGGTTTAATTATATTTGTGATTTTTATCTTTCTGCTCAATATTTCATCTTTATTTGGCCTACCAAAAAAAATGTTGCCAAATCCGCAATTAGAAGATGCGAACAAAAAATACGGAATATTAGTTACTTTTGTGTTGGGCTGGTTAAGGTGGAAAGAGGATAAAAAAACAATAATTAACCTAAACAAAAACACTTACCCTATTGTCAGAAATACTGACAAACCTATAGTAATAATAATTCAGTGCGAGTCATTTTCAGACCCTAAAGATCTTAACATTAAATACGATAGCCATAAATATATAAATAATATTTATAGATCTAAAAAACTAGGCGAAGTAGGAAAACTTTTAGTTTCCGGTTTTGGGGCATATACTATGCGAACTGAATATGGCCTCATATTCGGCCATGAAGAAGATGTTCTCGGCTTCTGTCGGTTTGATCCTTATTTAACAGCCCTAAAAGTAACTAAAAATTCACTTCCCCACCGCCTATCCACCGTGTGCAGCAAGCGTTTTTTTATTCACCCTCACGATTTAAATTTTTATGACCGCGCCACCATCATGCCTGCTGTAGGTTTCAACCACCTTGTTGGTATAAACGACTTCCGTGGTGCATCTCATTCCGGTCGCTACATTAGCGACCAAGCTATCGGCGAAAAAATTAAAGCACTGACCAAAAATGCTATTCAAGATAATATCGGTGCTCTCATCTATGCTGTCACCATCGAAAATCATGGGCCATGGTCTGGAGGCATAAAAGATTACCTAAGCCACCTAAAAAATGGGGACACTCTGTTTGGCGACATTCGTCAATTTTTAGAAAAAGAAAATATAAATGCACTACTAGTTTTTTTGGGTGACCATCGACCTTCTATTCCAAATAAAGTAATACCTAGAAATGAAAGATTTACTCCTTTTGCAATATGTGGATTTGGACAAATTAAATATAATAACGATTTTTCTGAAATATTTATGACACCAGCTCAGCTTCATCATTTTATTTTAGAAAAACTAATATATAAATAATATTTTTTTTCAAAATTTTATTTACCAACTTCATATTTTGTGCACCCTTGCGAATTGTCTAACAACTTCTTGTGGTATAAAGATATAAAGAGCTTATTTCATCTTAGCCGTTATGGTTCCGAGGATTCACTAATGACTTCCACCAATTCCAGTAAAATCATTGCTGCTTCGCGCACAGTTATACCTGTAATTCTATCGGGCGGCTCCGGTAGCCGTCTATGGCCTGTATCACGTAAAAGCTTTCCAAAACAATTTTGGCCTTTACTGTCAGACAAGAGCCTGTTGCAGGAAACTGCTAAGCGTGGCCTACACGCGGGTTTGGGAAGTCCTATTGTAATTTGCAACGACGCCCATCGTTTTATTATTGCCGAGCAACTCCGCGAAATTGGTATACTGGACGCTCGCATTGTTCTTGAACCTATCGCTCGCAACTCTGCACCAGCAATAACGGCTGCAGCTTTGCTCGTAGCAGAAAAAGACCCTGACGCAATTCTTTGGGTAATGGCTGCCGATGCAGCAATTGAAAACACAGAAAAGCTCATTGAAGCTTTAGACTGTGCTGTTGATACTGCTGTGGCTGGATACATAGCGACATTTGGTATCAAACCAACAAAGCCCGAAACAGGCTATGGTTACATCGAACGCGGCGAAAAGCTAGCCGCTGTACCGGACGCCTACCATGTCTCGAAATTTATGGAAAAACCAAGCGCTAGTGAAGCTGCCGCACTTATCCAAGATGATCGTTTTTCTTGGAACTCTGGCATGTTTGTTGCACAAGCTCGTACTCTTTTGTCAGAAATACAAACTTTCGAGCCTGAAATTTACAACTCTGTAAATCAATCGGTTAAAGACCGTGTAACTGATTACGACTTTGAGCGACTAGCCACTGAATCGTTCAGCCGTTCACCAGATATTTCAATAGACTATGCCGTTGCAGAGCGCACAAAAAAAGCAGCCGTAATTCCATCGACTTTCAAATGGTCAGACGTGGGAAGCTGGGACGCTCTCTGGGAACTCACCCCAAAAGATCCTGAAGGGAATGCTACTTTTGGTGACGTTTTCTTAGACGGTGCTAAAAATTGCTATGTTCGTTCGGATGGCATCGTAGCAACCGTCACTGGCGTCGAAGATCTCATCGTCGTGGTAACAAAAGATGCCGTGATGGTATCACATAGAGATAAAGCACAAGACGTAAAAAAAATGGTGGCGCGTCTTGAAAAAGAAAAACGTCCAGAAGCTGTCAACCATAATAGAATGTACCGGCCTTGGGGCTTTTATGAAAGCTTAATCCAAGGCGGGCGCTTTCAAGTAAAACGCATACATGTAGACCCCGGTCATAAGCTCTCTTTGCAAAAACATTTTCACCGTGCCGAACACTGGGTCGTGGTGGCTGGGACCGCAATTGTCACCCGCGATGCAGAAGAAATTATGGTCCGCGAAAATGAGAGCATCTATTTGCCTCTTGGGGCTGTACATCGCCTTGAAAACCCAGGACGTATCCCTTTGACACTCATCGAGGTTCAGTCAGGCCCCTATTTAGGGGAAGACGATATTGTCAGAATAGAAGACATTTATTCGCGTCAATAATAAAAAATCAGACTATGTAGCTTTTAAGCTACATGGTCTTTTATTGAAGAAAATATTGGGTCTATAGATGAAAATTTCCGAGTGGATGGTCCAATCCAGTGTCCCCTTTGGCACCAGTGGCGCACGCGGTTTAGTCTCCGATATGACTGATGCTGTATGCTTTGCTTACACTGTAGGTTATCTCAAACATTTGGAGACGTTAGGGGAGTTTTCTCCTGGTACTTCAGTAGCTATAGCAGGGGATTTGCGGCCCAGTACTCCGCGAATACTGGAAGCATGTTCTGCTGCCATCTTATGGATGAAAGGCCTTCCTCTAACCTGTGGTTATGTGCCTACACCAGCTCTGAGTTTGTATGCATTCTCGAGAAAAATTCCCTCTCTAATGGTAACTGGTAGTCATATTCCCGATGATCGAAACGGTATAAAATTCAATCGTGCACAGGGAGAGTTTTTAAAAGACGATGAGACCGCAATGCGCGAGCATCATGTCTCTCTTCCATCTGGCTGGTTTGACGGTGCGGGCAACTTAACTCATACCGCTGGACAACCAATGTCCGTGAATGTTGTCGACGAATATGTAAATCGGTATCGTGATTTTTTCGGGACTTCGTCTTTGTCTGGCCTTACTTTGGGTGTTTACCAACACTCTGCTGTTGGTAGAGACATTCTCGTCTCCATTGTTGAGGCCTTAGGAGGCACGGCTATCCCTCTTGAACGTTCTGACAAATTCGTCTCTGTTGACACCGAGGCAGTCAGGCCGGAAGATGTGACCTTAGCTCAAGGATGGGCAAAAAGTGGTCTTTACGACGCCATTCTCACGACAGATGGGGATTCCGACAGGCCCCTTCTTGCGGACCAAAACGGCCGTTGGTTACGTGGCGATATCTTAGGGATAATTGCTTCTAAAGCCCTCGGAGCTTCTGCTGTCACAACGCCAGTCAGCAGCAATACAGCGCTTGAAGCATTAAATTCTATACATTCGATCCGCCGAACGAAAATAGGATCACCATACGTTGTTGTTGCCATGAACGAAGCCGTAGCAGAGGGCTGCGTACCGTCGGTTGGGTATGAAGCCAACGGTGGTTTCCTTTTGGCAAGCGACATCGTACGAAATGGTCGTACTTTAACGGCGCTACCAACTCGTGATGCTGTATTACCAATGTTGTGTGCGTTGGATGCCTCTCTAAAACACAAAGAAGGCTTATCTGGTCTGCTAACAACCCTTCCGGCTCGTTTTACTGTTAGTGATCGACTAAAGGATATTCCAACTGCTCTTAGTCAAAAAAAGCTAAAAGAATTCAGGGTTGATATCATTAACTCTGCTGAAGAAATCGGTTTCAATACAATCAGTGGCTCTGTTAAAAACATTAATGAAATAGATGGCTTACGCTTAACATTTGATTCAGACGACGTCATACATCTTCGTCCATCTGGAAACGCTCCTGAACTTCGCATTTATGTTGAGTCACATACGCAAGCCCAAGCTGATTTAGTACTTTCCGAGAGCCTGAAAAAAGTTGCTCATTGGATTAATCAATAAAAAATGCGGTCGATCAAGCCCCGCATAGTCTCCGATGAGTCCAGAACGGTATCGATGCCTAGAGGGTTTAAAAACCCTCTAGGCATCTTTTAGTTAAAATTCTAATCCATAAAAAAGCATAAGCCTTAAGTCTATTTGCTTACCCTGCGCGTGCAATAAGGTTGGGTGTTTTAAGGAGCGCCGTTTTATTATTTAGGTTTTGGGAATTGGTTGCGGGGGTAGGATTTGAACCTACGGCCTTCAGGTTATGAGCCTGACGAGCTACCGGGCTGCTCCACCCCGCGGATGAGTTTTGTGTGTTTTTTTTGTGTGTGTATTGGGTGAGCTAGGGGACCTGGCGGCGACCGACTTTTCCGCACCTTAAGGTGCAGTATCATAGGCGCTGAGGTTTTTCACGGCCGAGTTCGGGATGGGATCGGGTGTAGGATCCTCGCCATGGCCACCAGGTCTTCTAGCTCACCCTCGTGTTGGTAGAGGAGGGTGATGAGGTTGGTGTATTTTTGAGTGTGACTGATTTCTGTGCATGTGTTTGTGTGTGAGGATTATGAGCGATTAGTACCGGTTAGCTGAGTACATTACTGTACGTATACACCCGGCCTATTAACGTGCTGGTCTTGCACGGCTCTATGAGACCTAGTTTTGAGGTGGGTTTCCCGCTTAGATGCTTTCAGCGGTTATCCCGTCCGAACTTAGCTACCCGGCTGTGCCACTGGCGTGACAACCGGTGCACCAGAGGTTCGTTCATCCCGGTCCTCTCGTACTAGGGACAAATCCTCTCAAGTCTCTTACACCCACGGCAGATAGGGACCGAACTGTCTCACGACGTTCTAAACCCAGCTCACGTACCACTTTAATCGGCGAACAGCCGAACCCTTGGGACCTGCTCCAGCCCCAGGATGTGATGAGCCGACATCGAGGTGCCAAACCTCCCCGTCGATGTGGACTCTTGGGGGAGATCAGCCTGTTATCCCTAGAGTACCTTTTATCCGTTGAGCGATGGCCCGTCCACGTGGGACCACCGGATCACTATGGCCGACTTTCGTCTCTGATCGAGCTGTCACTCTCACAGTCAGGCGGGCTTATGCCATTGCACTCGACAGCCGGTTTCCGACCGGCCTGAGCCCACCATCGCGCGCCTCCGTTACACTTTGGGAGGCGACCGCCCCAGTCAAACTGCCCACCATGCAGGGTCCCGGATCAGGCTGACTGATCTCGGTTAGACATCAGAAAAATTCAGGGTCGTATTTCAAGGATGGCTCCACCGGTGCTGGCGCCCCGGCTTCAAAGCCTCCGACCTATCCTACACAGAATTTTCCTGATGCCACTGCAAAGCTACAGTAAAGGTTCATAGGGTCTTTCCGTCTGACCGCGGGTACCCCGCATCTTCACGGGGAATTCAATTTCGCTGAGTCGATGCTGGAGACAGTGGGGAAGTCGTTACGCCATTCGTGCAGGTCGGAACTTACCCGACAAGGAATTTCGCTACCTTAGGACCGTTATAGTTACGGCCGCCGTTTACCGGGGCTTCAATTCAATGCTTGCACATCTCCTCTTAACCTTCCGGCACCGGGCAGGCGTCAGGCCCTATACGTCATCTCTCGATTTCGCAGAGCCCTGTGTTTTTACTAAACAGTCGCTACCCCCTGGTCTGTGCCACCCACACATGGTTGCCCACGGGTGGGTCTCGTTTATCCCGAAGTTACACGAGCAATTTGCCTAGTTCCTTCAGCATCGTTCTCTCAAGCGCCTTGGTATACTCTACCAGTCCACCTGTGTCGGTTTCGGGTACGGTCTATATGCTAGAGCTATTTCCTGGAATGGTCCAAAAGCTGGTTCAATCCGATAAGAACCAACAACATATCTCATTCGTCACTTCTAGCAGGCTCAGGACTATTAACCTGATTCCCATCGACTACGGCTTTCGCCCTCGCCTTAGGGGCCGGCTCACCCTGCGTGGATTAACCTTGCGCAGGAACCCTTGGACTTTCGGCGACAGTGTTTCTCGCACTGTTTATCGCTACTCATGTCAGCATTCGCACTTCCGATATCTCCAGAGGGGGTCACCCCGCCTCCTTCGCAGACCTACGGAACGCTCCGCTACCGCGCATTCATAAGAATGCACCCACAGCTTCGGCACGTGACTTGAGCCCCGTTACATTTTCGGCGCAGGGTTTCTATTAGACCAGTGAGCTATTACGCTTTCTTTAAAGGATGGCTGCTTCTAAGCCAACCTCCTGGTTGTTTTGGAATCCCCACATCCTTTCCCACTTAGTCACGATTTAGGGGCCTTAGCTGGTGGTCTGGGCTGTTTCCCTCTCGACAATGGACCTTAGCACCCACTGTCTGTCTGCCGGACTATACTCCTCGGTATTCGGAGTTTGGTTAGGTTTGGTAAGGCTTTGGGCCCCCCTAGCCCATCCAGTGCTCTACCCCCGAGGGTAAACATCCGACGGTCTACCTCAATAGATTTCGCGGAGAACCAGCTATTTCCGAGTTTGATTGGCCTTTCACCCCTAACCACAGCTCATCCCCGACTTTTTCAACAGGCGTGGGTTCGGCCCTCCAGTGCGTGTTACCGCACCTTCAGCCTGGCCATGGCTAGATCACTCGGTTTCGGGTCTTCTGCCAGCAACTCAGTCGCCCTATTCAGACTCGCTTTCGCTACGCCTACACCTAACGGCTTAAGCTCGCTGCAAACAGAAACTCGCTGACCCATTATACAAAAGGTACGCCGTCACCCCATAAGAGGCTCCGACTGCTTGTAGGCGTCCGGTTTCAGGTCTCTTTCACTCCCCTTATCGGGGTGCTTTTCACCTTTCCCTCACGGTACTTGTTCGCTATCGGTCACTGAGGAGTATTTAGGCTTGGAGGGTGGTCCCCCCATGTTCAGACAGGGTTTCACGTGCCCCGCCCTACTCAAATCCTTATCAAGACATTATGCATACGGGGCTATCACCCATTCTTGCCGGACTTTCCAGACCGTTTTGCTTCTTCTTAATAAGGCATTGGCCTGCTCCGCGTTCGCTCGCCACTACTAGCGGAATCTCTGTTGATGTCTTTTCCTCCAGGTACTTAGATGTTTCAGTTCCCCGGGTTTGCCTCATACACCTATGTATTCAGTGCATGATCCTCTTACGAGGGGGTTGCCCCATTCGGACATCCACGGATCAAAGCTTGTTCGCAGCTCCCCATGGCTTTTCGCAGCGTACCACGTCCTTCATCGCCTCTCAGTGCCAAGGCATCCACCGAACGCCCTTCTCATTCTCACACAACACCCAATTCCAAGGAATTGGACACATGCACAGAAACCAGCCACACCCTAAGATGCTGCCGACTTCTGCTCATGTTCGCAGTGTCAGACACACTCTTTATTCATCATCATCTGAATGCTCACGCCATTCTCTTAGCATTGTACCAAAGGCACAAAGGGTCAGACCAACCCGAGAACGGCACACGCAGATGATGCACCAACCTATTCACACTCTCAAAGAACCAACA
>NZ_CP032485.1:992500-997500 GCF_006542335.1 Neokomagataea tanensis
TCAGGAATCATTCCTGAAATTGACTCCACATTGTGCCCGGGAGAAGCTGCAATGAAGTGAACACTGTCTCCAGGCTCTACGTGTACTACGCGCGGTTCAAAGCCCGGCAGACCATCCTGCGCTGCACTCAAGATTTTAACGTCAACAGTTTTAGAAAAAACCACTGTTGGCATGCACAATACTAATGCCGTCAGGGCAGAACAAGCTAACTTCTTCATATTGACCTCCGTTGGTAACCTGCGAGCCGGAGCTCGCAGGTTTTAGGTGGTTAATTTCAGCGCTGCAGGTCGAAACGGTCGAGGTCCATAACCTTTGTCCAAGCCTGAACAAAGTCGCCATAGAACTTCTTCTGTGAGTCCGCTGATGCATAAGCCTCAGCTGTAGCACGCAGTTCAGAGTTCGCACCGAAGACAAGGTCTACACCTGTGGCGGTCCAACGCTTGTTGCCAGTCTTACGGTCAAATCCTTCATATACGCCTGGCTCACTTGCAGACTTCTCCCAACGCGTGTCCATGCTCAGGACGTTAACAAGGAAGTCGTTGCTCAACACACCAGGACGATCTGTCAGGACACCATTCTCAGAGTGGCCACTATTAACATCCAATGTACGAAGACCACCCAGCAGAACCGTCATTTCTGGAATAGTCAGGTCCAAGGTGCTGGCGCGATCGACCAGCGCATCGGTCGGAGACTTACCATCCGGAACTTCACGATAGTAGTTTCGGAACGCATCAGCAGAAGGTTCGAGAGCGTTGAAAGAGTTTACGTCCGTCTGAGCCTGTGTTGCATCAATGCGGCCTGGAGCGAACGGTACCTTGATTGCCACCCCTGCCTTGTGAGCTGCATCCTCAAGACCAACACTGCCTGCAAGAACTACGATATCAGCAAGCGAAACCTGCCTCTTACCATGGTGCCCGCTGTTAAACTGTGCCTGCACCGTCTTGAGCTTAGCCAGTACTGACTTTAGCTCATCAGGATCGTTCACAGCCCAGTTGTCTTCTGGCTCCAGAGCAATACGGCCACCATTGGCACCACCGCGGTGATCTGTCGTTCTGTGAGACGCTGCTGCAGCCCACGCCGTCTTGATCATCTCGCGATCAGACAAACCAGAAGCAGCGATCGCTTTTTTCAGAACAGCAATGTCAGCTTGGTTAATCTGAGCGTAATCGACCTTCGGTAGTGGGTCCTGCCAAATGAAAGTCTCAGAAGGAACTTCCGGACCGAAATAGCGTGTTTTAGGCCCCATATCGCGGACGACGAGCTTGAACCATGCGCGAGCAAAGGCGTCAGCGAACTCATTTGGATGTGCAGCCCAACGCTCAATGATACGATGGTATGATGGATCCGTCTTCAGCGCGATGTCCGTTGTGAACATCATCAGAGGATGCATCTTCGCACGATTTGTTGGCTCGCTAGCATCCGGAACGACGTTCATCGCATCCTTTGGATTCCACTGCGTAGCGCCAGCTGGGCTCTTCGTCTTAACCCAGTCGTGGCTCAGAAGGTTTGTTAGGTACTGGTTCGTAAAGTGGATTGGATCTGTTGACCACGCACCTTCCAGACCACTCGTAATCGCGTCAGTTGCTTTCAGCTTGCCCTTAACGCAGCTGTTTTTCCAACCGATACCCTGTTGTTCAACAGGCGCACCTTCAGGAGCCGCGCCAACGCATGATGCTGGAGCCGCACCGTGTGCCTTACCAAAGGTATGTCCACCAGCAATCAGCGCAACCGTTTCTTCATCATCCATGGCCATACGACCGAAAGCCAGACGAATCATCTTGGCTGCGAGCGCTGGATCAGGAACCCCGCCTGGGCCTTCTGGGTTGACGTAAATCAAACCTTTATTGGTGGCGGCCAAGGGCTTCTCTAGGTGAGCATTTCCCTTGTCATCGAATTTTGCTTGCTCAGCAGCCTTTGATGGGAAGAAAGAGGTGCCTGGTCCCCAATAAACACGCTCAGACTGCCAGTCGTCAGGACGGCCACCTACAAAGCCCAACGTCTTGAAGCCCATGGATGTAAGAGCAACGTCACCCGTCAGGACAATCAAATCACCCCAAGACAGCTTCTCACCGTACTTTTGCTTAACGGGCCACAGTAGACGACGGGCTTTGTCCAGGCTCGCGTTGTCGGGCCAGCTGTTCAATTCAGCAAAGCGCTGCTGAGCACCCTCTTCACCGCCACGCCCGTCGAGGACACGGTAGGTGCCGGCATTGTGCCAAGCCATACGAATGAAGAAGGGACCATAGTTCCCGTAATCGGCAGGCCACCAATCTTGTGAGGTTGTGATAACCTTCAAGATATCAGCGCGGACTTGATCCAGGTTAAGTGTCGCGAACTTCTTATGGTAGTTCCGCTGATACTCAGCACCGTATGGGTCGGACTCCACATTATTGAAGCGCAGTGGGTCCAAGTCTAGTTGTGTTGGCCAATAGAACTGATTTGGCTTTTCGATACCATCCGCCTTAGCATGAGGTACGATACCCGCAAGCATTGTGCCTGCTAGAGCAAACGCTGCTATCCGCTGCTTGATCATAACCATAGCCTTTTTCATTGATAAGCAAACCCTATTTACTACGGGTATTGCTGATTCGCTGTTACCGTTTCTTTATATGCACAAACGCTAACGACGAGAATTCGTTTCTACTTATATCAATCATAGAAATTTATGGAACTTACTACAGGAAAGCAAATAACCCCCTACATAGCTATAAAATATATATTTATTGGGGAACTTTCGTGAAGTTTTACTACTTCAAATGCTCATTTTGAGGATTATGGTTGTCTTGAGATATATGAGCGCTTCGCTTACTCAGCGTGTTCTTATAATAAACACGTTTATTCGATTTATTATTGAGTATTATTTAGGTTTTGGGAATTGGTTGCGGGGGTAGGATTTGAACCTACGGCCTTCAGGTTATGAGCCTGACGAGCTACCGGGCTGCTCCACCCCGCGGATGAGTTTTGTGTGTTTTTTTTGTGTGTGTATTGGGTGAGCTAGGGGACCTGGCGGCGACCGACTTTTCCGCACCTTAAGGTGCAGTATCATAGGCGCTGAGGTTTTTCACGGCCGAGTTCGGGATGGGATCGGGTGTAGGATCCTCGCCATGGCCACCAGGTCTTCTAGCTCACCCTCGTGTTGGTAGAGGAGGGTGATGAGGTTGGTGTATTTTTGAGTGTGACTGATTTCTGTGCATGTGTTTGTGTGTGAGGATTATGAGCGATTAGTACCGGTTAGCTGAGTACATTACTGTACGTATACACCCGGCCTATTAACGTGCTGGTCTTGCACGGCTCTATGAGACCTAGTTTTGAGGTGGGTTTCCCGCTTAGATGCTTTCAGCGGTTATCCCGTCCGAACTTAGCTACCCGGCTGTGCCACTGGCGTGACAACCGGTGCACCAGAGGTTCGTTCATCCCGGTCCTCTCGTACTAGGGACAAATCCTCTCAAGTCTCTTACACCCACGGCAGATAGGGACCGAACTGTCTCACGACGTTCTAAACCCAGCTCACGTACCACTTTAATCGGCGAACAGCCGAACCCTTGGGACCTGCTCCAGCCCCAGGATGTGATGAGCCGACATCGAGGTGCCAAACCTCCCCGTCGATGTGGACTCTTGGGGGAGATCAGCCTGTTATCCCTAGAGTACCTTTTATCCGTTGAGCGATGGCCCGTCCACGTGGGACCACCGGATCACTATGGCCGACTTTCGTCTCTGATCGAGCTGTCACTCTCACAGTCAGGCGGGCTTATGCCATTGCACTCGACAGCCGGTTTCCGACCGGCCTGAGCCCACCATCGCGCGCCTCCGTTACACTTTGGGAGGCGACCGCCCCAGTCAAACTGCCCACCATGCAGGGTCCCGGATCAGGCTGACTGATCTCGGTTAGACATCAGAAAAATTCAGGGTCGTATTTCAAGGATGGCTCCACCGGTGCTGGCGCCCCGGCTTCAAAGCCTCCGACCTATCCTACACAGAATTTTCCTGATGCCACTGCAAAGCTACAGTAAAGGTTCATAGGGTCTTTCCGTCTGACCGCGGGTACCCCGCATCTTCACGGGGAATTCAATTTCGCTGAGTCGATGCTGGAGACAGTGGGGAAGTCGTTACGCCATTCGTGCAGGTCGGAACTTACCCGACAAGGAATTTCGCTACCTTAGGACCGTTATAGTTACGGCCGCCGTTTACCGGGGCTTCAATTCAATGCTTGCACATCTCCTCTTAACCTTCCGGCACCGGGCAGGCGTCAGGCCCTATACGTCATCTCTCGATTTCGCAGAGCCCTGTGTTTTTACTAAACAGTCGCTACCCCCTGGTCTGTGCCACCCACACATGGTTGCCCACGGGTGGGTCTCGTTTATCCCGAAGTTACACGAGCAATTTGCCTAGTTCCTTCAGCATCGTTCTCTCAAGCGCCTTGGTATACTCTACCAGTCCACCTGTGTCGGTTTCGGGTACGGTCTATATGCTAGAGCTATTTCCTGGAATGGTCCAAAAGCTGGTTCAATCCGATAAGAACCAACAACATATCTCATTCGTCACTTCTAGCAGGCTCAGGACTATTAACCTGATTCCCATCGACTACGGCTTTCGCCCTCGCCTTAGGGGCCGGCTCACCCTGCGTGGATTAACCTTGCGCAGGAACCCTTGGACTTTCGGCGACAGTGTTTCTCGCACTGTTTATCGCTACTCATGTCAGCATTCGCACTTCCGATATCTCCAGAGGGGGTCACCCCGCCTCCTTCGCAGACCTACGGAACGCTCCGCTACCGCGCATTCATAAGAATGCACCCACAGCTTCGGCACGTGACTTGAGCCCCGTTACATTTTCGGCGCAGGGTTTCTATTAGACCAGTGAGCTATTACGCTTTCTTTAAAGGATGGCTGCTTCTAAGCCAACCTCCTGGTTGTTTTGGAATCCCCACATCCTTTCCCACTTAGTCACGATTTAGGGGCCTTAGCTGGTGGTCTGGGCTGTTTCCCTCTCGACAATGGACCTT
>NZ_CP032485.1:1860000-1900000 GCF_006542335.1 Neokomagataea tanensis
AAGTACCGTGAGGGAAAGGTGAAAAGCACCCCGATAAGGGGAGTGAAAGAGACCTGAAACCGGACGCCTACAAGCAGTCGGAGCCTCTTATGGGGTGACGGCGTACCTTTTGTATAATGGGTCAGCGAGTTTCTGTTTGCAGCGAGCTTAAGCCGTTAGGTGTAGGCGTAGCGAAAGCGAGTCTGAATAGGGCGACTGAGTTGCTGGCAGAAGACCCGAAACCGAGTGATCTAGCCATGGCCAGGCTGAAGGTGCGGTAACACGCACTGGAGGGCCGAACCCACGCCTGTTGAAAAAGTCGGGGATGAGCTGTGGTTAGGGGTGAAAGGCCAATCAAACTCGGAAATAGCTGGTTCTCCGCGAAATCTATTGAGGTAGACCGTCGGATGTTTACCCTCGGGGGTAGAGCACTGGATGGGCTAGGGGGCCCAAAGCCTTACCAAACCTAACCAAACTCCGAATACCGAGGAGTATAGTCCGGCAGACAGACAGTGGGTGCTAAGGTCCATTGTCGAGAGGGAAACAGCCCAGACCACCAGCTAAGGCCCCTAAATCGTGACTAAGTGGGAAAGGATGTGGGGATTCCAAAACAACCAGGAGGTTGGCTTAGAAGCAGCCATCCTTTAAAGAAAGCGTAATAGCTCACTGGTCTAATAGAAACCCTGCGCCGAAAATGTAACGGGGCTCAAGTCACGTGCCGAAGCTGTGGGTGCATTCTTATGAATGCGCGGTAGCGGAGCGTTCCGTAGGTCTGCGAAGGAGGCGGGGTGACCCCCTCTGGAGATATCGGAAGTGCGAATGCTGACATGAGTAGCGATAAACAGTGCGAGAAACACTGTCGCCGAAAGTCCAAGGGTTCCTGCGCAAGGTTAATCCACGCAGGGTGAGCCGGCCCCTAAGGCGAGGGCGAAAGCCGTAGTCGATGGGAATCAGGTTAATAGTCCTGAGCCTGCTAGAAGTGACGAATGAGATATGTTGTTGGTTCTTATCGGATTGAACCAGCTTTTGGACCATTCCAGGAAATAGCTCTAGCATATAGACCGTACCCGAAACCGACACAGGTGGACTGGTAGAGTATACCAAGGCGCTTGAGAGAACGATGCTGAAGGAACTAGGCAAATTGCTCGTGTAACTTCGGGATAAACGAGACCCACCCGTGGGCAACCATGTGTGGGTGGCACAGACCAGGGGGTAGCGACTGTTTAGTAAAAACACAGGGCTCTGCGAAATCGAGAGATGACGTATAGGGCCTGACGCCTGCCCGGTGCCGGAAGGTTAAGAGGAGATGTGCAAGCATTGAATTGAAGCCCCGGTAAACGGCGGCCGTAACTATAACGGTCCTAAGGTAGCGAAATTCCTTGTCGGGTAAGTTCCGACCTGCACGAATGGCGTAACGACTTCCCCACTGTCTCCAGCATCGACTCAGCGAAATTGAATTCCCCGTGAAGATGCGGGGTACCCGCGGTCAGACGGAAAGACCCTATGAACCTTTACTGTAGCTTTGCAGTGGCATCAGGAAAATTCTGTGTAGGATAGGTCGGAGGCTTTGAAGCCGGGGCGCCAGCACCGGTGGAGCCATCCTTGAAATACGACCCTGAATTTTTCTGATGTCTAACCGAGATCAGTCAGCCTGATCCGGGACCCTGCATGGTGGGCAGTTTGACTGGGGCGGTCGCCTCCCAAAGTGTAACGGAGGCGCGCGATGGTGGGCTCAGGCCGGTCGGAAACCGGCTGTCGAGTGCAATGGCATAAGCCCGCCTGACTGTGAGAGTGACAGCTCGATCAGAGACGAAAGTCGGCCATAGTGATCCGGTGGTCCCACGTGGACGGGCCATCGCTCAACGGATAAAAGGTACTCTAGGGATAACAGGCTGATCTCCCCCAAGAGTCCACATCGACGGGGAGGTTTGGCACCTCGATGTCGGCTCATCACATCCTGGGGCTGGAGCAGGTCCCAAGGGTTCGGCTGTTCGCCGATTAAAGTGGTACGTGAGCTGGGTTTAGAACGTCGTGAGACAGTTCGGTCCCTATCTGCCGTGGGTGTAAGAGACTTGAGAGGATTTGTCCCTAGTACGAGAGGACCGGGATGAACGAACCTCTGGTGCACCGGTTGTCACGCCAGTGGCACAGCCGGGTAGCTAAGTTCGGACGGGATAACCGCTGAAAGCATCTAAGCGGGAAACCCACCTCAAAACTAGGTCTCATAGAGCCGTGCAAGACCAGCACGTTAATAGGCCGGGTGTATACGTACAGTAATGTACTCAGCTAACCGGTACTAATCGCTCATAATCCTCACACACAAACACATGCACAGAAATCAGTCACACTCAAAAATACACCAACCTCATCACCCTCCTCTACCAACACGAGGGTGAGCTAGAAGACCTGGTGGCCATGGCGAGGATCCTACACCCGATCCCATCCCGAACTCGGCCGTGAAAAACCTCAGCGCCTATGATACTGCACCTTAAGGTGCGGAAAAGTCGGTCGCCGCCAGGTCCCCTAGCTCACCCAATACACACACAAAAAAAACACACAAAACTCATCCGCGGGGTGGAGCAGCCCGGTAGCTCGTCAGGCTCATAACCTGAAGGCCGTAGGTTCAAATCCTACCCCCGCAACCAACTTTAACGAACTTTCCGATAACACATAAACCGCACGGTCCGCGCGTCCGCCTGCGGATGCCCGCGTTTAAACCGCGCGCAGCAATACGCCCTCAAGCATAACGATCAGTACTGCAAGCGCAAAGAACCTCTGAACAGATACCCTGTACAGCCAAGAAACTATACGGCCAAAAATAAGGGATGAAGCGACACGCGGTTTGTAAGCGGCTATGCATGCGTGGTTTACAGCAGATTTTATGGGCGATTGATTTAATTAGGGAACTAAGGGGAAGACTAAATTTGGCCACAACAAATATAAATATTTAAGAGCTGTGTATACAACTGACGAACTGACTAACGAGATTGGCTCGCCGAGTCCTTAGTATCATGATCCCGATTTCTCTATTTTCTCTCATCTCAGGGATAGAAATTTGTTTTAGATTATCATACTTAGAGAGCTCTTGGCATGACGGTATGATAGCTACGCCATTTTCTCTGGAAACCATATCTAAAATTAAATCGATAGCTTCTGTTTCAGTAGCATCGTTCGGAGATATTTGGTGTATTTTTAGAAAATTACTGATTACGCTGCCGCCAAAAGAGCGACTGGCATAGCGGATTAAGGGATACGTATTGAGTATGTCTTTCCACCCTGTATCAGCAATTTTTTCGTGCATGACGAGGACATAAGGTTGGCTGACTAACGGGATCCACTCCATATCTGGGATGAGGCCGAACGGAGGTTTTACGATAATAGCCAAATCTATTTCTTTGGTTTCGAGCTTTTGTAAAAGTTCAAGAGAAATATCAACGCGTATTGAGAAAAAAACATCTTTAAATTGATGTAAAAAATTAGACATTGCTGGCGCTAGTAGAGAAGAATAAGCGGTCGAGATAACTCCAACCTTAATTGTTCCACTTATTTTGTCTTCGCGGTGTATTTCTTTCATATTTTCAAATAAATTTATTATCTCATTTGCACGATCAATGGCAATTAATCCTGCCTTGCTTAATTGAACGGCGCGGCCGGTACGGTGGAATAAGGGATAACCAAACTCTAACTCCAAACGCTTAATTTGTGCGCTGACTGCTGATTGGGTCAGGCCGACTGTCTCTGCTGTGGCGGCAAAGCTTTCGAGTTGGGCTGCGACAAGAAAGGTCTTGAGTTCAGCGATCATGACACATCATTTTTTTTGTTCCTAAGTGGCAAAAAAAATAGATTTTTTTGTTTCTGAATTTTGTTCTATAATCGAAACCATAGGCTGCGCAAGGACTTTTCTCTCAATGACTCCGACATTACAAATTCCATGCTGTCTGTATGTTCAGATTACAATATTATCTCTAAAGAAGAATATGTTAGATGCGTAAGGTATTAATTTACGTATTCACAGTAGTTATGTGCATTATTTGCTACGGTGATCGCGCAGCTCTCTCTGTTTCATTGCCTAAAATTATTGACGATTTTGGTCTGAGTGCTAGCCAAGCGGGTTGGGTTCTTTCAAGTTTTTTGTGGTCATACTTTTTTCTGAACTTGCCATCTTCACTTTTATTGGATCGTTTGGGTCCGCGTGTAATTGGTTTTGGTGCTGTTGCGATATGGTCGGCTGCAATGGTTGAGGGCAGTCTTGCCTTCACGCTGCCAGCTTTTCTTCTTTCTCGGGTGGTTCTCGGGGTGGGAGAGTCACCGACGTTTTCTTTGGGGGCTAAGGTTATGAGGAAGTGGTCCTCACCCCAAAGGGCGGGATTGGCTATGACTTTCTTTACTAATGGAATTTCGATTGGTTTGGGGGCAGGTGCAGTCTCTGCTGGCTATTTAGTGTCAGCGTTTGGGTGGAGAAGAGCCTTTTTAATTTTGGGGTGCATTGGCTTTCTATGGTGTTTGGCATGGCTGTTTGTCTATCCGCCGGACGAAGAGAGGCCAGCGCTGCGAAAGCCGAGAATAACTTTTTCTGTCCGTCCTTTTTTCGCGTCCAAATCATTCTGGGGAATTGTGATAGGGCAGTCCTGCGCCAATTACGCAAATTTTCTAATGATGTCGTGGTTGCCCGTAATTTTGAAGAAAAACCTGCACTTATCCTTGGCTGAATCCGGCTTGTACACCGCTTACTGCTATGGTGGGGCGGTTATTGTCTCTATTGTTGCGGGAAAATTAGGCGAACGTTTCTGTGTTGGTCGTAATTTATTGGCAGGGGACAGGCGGTATGTAGTGTCGTCTTACCTCGTTATGATTGCGATAATTGGTGTTCTGCCGTTCTTGCATTCTGTTTTGGCAATAATGCTGTGTCTCGTTCTCAGCATGGGCTTTGTAACGGCATGCACAGGAGCAAATATGGCACTATTGGCTGATCTTTTGGTCGAGCATGAGACGCTGGGGGCTGCTAATGGACTGCTCCTTACTTTCAGCAACGGTATCGGCATTCTTGCACCTGTTGTGACAGGCTACATTTTACAGTTCACAGGTGGGTTTGAAGACGTTTTTTACATGGTTGCGGTTTTGCTCTTGGCTGGTTCTATTGGTTCAGCATTGTTGCCTAAAGAGACCATATCTGTCGCGATGAAAGAAGGAGAGGCAAAATGCGCATAGAATGCGCTGGGACGCATGCTTTTCTTCTCGATATGGCAAGTGCAAACTTTTCAGATGACGTGCAAACTCGCATCTGGGGGATGGCTCAATCGCTTGAAATGAATGCGGTCGTTGAGACCGTTATTCCGGGAGCCAATAATCTTCTCGTTGTTTTCAAGCCTGAAGATTTTGAGGTGGATTTCGCTAAGATCTTTCTACGCAGAGAGTGGGAGAATGCGGCATCCGCTCGTATTGAGCCGCAGGAACTTACTATTCCTGTTGTCTATGGAGGTGAGGGCGGGCCGGATTTAGAGCATGTAGCTCAGCAATCTGGTTTGACCGAAGGAGAAGTCATCAGACAGCATCTATCCGGTGTTTACCGTGTAGCGATGATTGGGTATGCGCCGGGATTTGGGTACCTAACGGGTCTTACGCGCCCTTTACATCTTCCGCGGAGAGCATCACCACGGCTAAGTGTGCCTCGAAATTCTGTGTGTGTTGGAGGGGTGTTTACGTGCGTTATGCCGCACACAGCTCCTTCGGGGTGGCACATAGTCGGGACGGCTCAGTGCGGAGCGCTATTTGACCCGGAATTAGAAACACCATGCACGATGCGCGCTGGCGATATTGTGCGGTTTGTGAGGGGCTGATGTTAGAGATATTGACGAACGGCCCTTTAAATACGGTTCAAGATCTTGGCCGCTATGGCGCTATACCGATGGGGGTTTGTGCTGGCGGCGCTATGGACCGTGATGCGTTGATCCACGGTAATATTCTGGTGGGAAACGATTTTAACGATGCAGGTATCGAAGTTACGTTTTTTCCGTTCAAGGTAAAGTTTTCTCAAAATTGCGTCTTTGCTGTTACCGGCGCAATGGGAGAGGTGTATTTGGACGAAGACGTAGTTCCAGAAAATTGGTGCATGCAAGCCGTTTCTGGGCAGGTATTGGTGTTACACCCCCCCAAAGTTGGGACACGTTCGTATCTAACATTTGCTGGTGGAATAGATGTCCCAGTTGTTTTGGGTGGACGTTCAACGGATATTAAGGGTGGATTTGGTGGTTTTGAGGGGCGCGGTTTGCAGAAAGGCGATGTGCTTTCGTGCGGGCCGGTGCAGAAACATGTGGGTTTGCCTGACGGTGGCTATGGATTGGCAGATGCACGGCCATTGCCATCAGGCGAGATAACGCCGTTAAAAATAATGCCTGCTGCGGAGTATTCGTTATTTGAGGAACGGTCACTAGAACAATTTTTCAGCCAAAAATGGTTGATTACTGCGCAGGCTAATCGCGTCGGTTTTCGTTTGGAGGGTGAAGAACCTTTGAGAACGAAGGATGCCCTTAGTTTGTTCTCGCATGGGCTTTTGCCCGGTACTGTGCAGGTTCCGCCAGCTGGGCAGCCTATTGTTCAAATGGCTGACGCCAACACTTGTGGAGGCTACCCCAAGGTCGGAGTTATTGTAGAGGCCGATCTCTGTCTTTTGTCCCAAATACCGCCGGGAAGATACATCAAGTTCGAACTGATCACGCAGGAAGATGCACAGAGTAAGTTGCGTGCAGAACGCGAAAAAGCACGCATTTTGTCCGAGCAGATTATGACGTTGCGGAAGCAGATTTTTCAATAATAATCCGGAGGAAACCATGTCTAAAACAAAAATCGATATGAATGCTGATTTGGGCGAAAGCTTCGGGCATTACACAATTGGAGATGATGCATCGCTACTGGACGTGGTTACATCAGCGAATGTTGCATGTGGTTTCCATGGCGGTGATCACACGGTAATGGCGCAAACGTTTAAAATTGCGCGTGAAAAGAACGTCTCGGTTGGGGCGCATCCTGGATACCCTGATTTATGGGGGTTTGGGCGTCGGATCATTCCATTTTCAGCCAAAGAGATAGAGACACTGGTCGCCTATCAAATTGGTGCTGCCCAAGCTTTGGCTCGGTATTCAGGGCACAAGATAACTTATGTCAAAACACATGGTGCTTTGGGCAATTTGAGTGAAAAAGACGAGAATGTAGCTAAGGCGGTAATTCGCGCGATAGAGGGAGTAGACCCGACTTTGGCTCTCGTTTCTGGTGCGGTTGGCGTTTTGGGTGAGCGTGCGCGCGAACGAGGCTTGACGGTATTTTCTGAAATATTTGCTGATCGTGCTTATACGGAAGAAGGGCTTTTGGTGTCCCGGGCAGAACCGGGCGCAGTTCTCCATGATGTCGAGCTCATCGCCGACCGCGTGATAAGAATGGTCAAGGCTGGAGCGATAGAAACCGTATCGGGAGCGATGCTACCAACAGCGATGGATACGATTTGTGTTCATGGTGATAATGCAGAATCACTAGCGGTGGCGCGCACTGTTAAAAACCGTTTGCAAGAGGCGGGTATTGCTGTGGAAGCGTTTCTATGACCGTGGAAAAGCTTGGAGCAGCATTAAGTGTAGAGCAGTTAACGTCCCTCATGCAGAAGATGGGGGAGTTTGGTGTCAAGAGGCTTGAATTTACGTCGGCTGGCGGGGAGAGAATTGTTCTTCGCCAAGCAGAAGAACATTCGGGTCTGCATCGCCCGGTCACAAAAACTGCTCCCGTTAAGCTGCGTCCCAGCACGCAGCAAATTTGCGCGACCATGCACGGGGTTTTTTATCTTGCGGCTTCCCCGGGGGAAGCTCCTTTTGTGACGGCTGGGGTTAACCTTAAGGAAGGGGCAGTTATCGGTGTGCTCGAGGCAATGAAGACGCTTACGCGTATAGAGGCTGAATATGATTGCCGAGTGCTTGAGGTACTTGTGAAAGACGGGGCTACGGTTGCGCCGGGAACTCCACTTTTTCAGGTGGAGAAAGATGATGCCTAAAACTCAGCGTGTACTGATTGCAAATCGCGGCGAAATTGCTTTGCGTATTGCCCGGGCGTGCAGACGGCTCGGTTTGGAAACTATTGCCGTCTTTTCGGAGGCAGATGCCGGTTTGGCTCATTTAAAGCTTGTGGATCATGCCATTTGTATTGGGCCGGCTAGCCCTGCACAAAGCTATTTGAACCAAGAGCGTATTTTAACGGCTGCCACACTTCTGGATGCCGATTTCATCCATCCAGGATACGGCTTTTTTTCTGAAAACTCTGATTTTGCTGATGAAGTAGAGAAGAGGGGTTTTAAGTTTATCGGCCCGTCGGGAAGCGTAATGCGGCTGATGGGGGATAAGATCAGTGCCAAACGCAAAATGCAAGAAGCAGGCGTGCCGTGTTTGCCCGGGTCAGATGGTGCCCTGCCCGAAGACCCAGCGGCAGCTCAGTCTATATGCGATGCAATTGGGTACCCCCTCATAGTTAAAGCCTCTGCGGGGGGAGGTGGACGCGGTATGCGGGTTGTGGAGAAGCCAGAAAATCTCCTCAACGCAATTGCAGAAGCGCAGCGAGAAAGCCAATTAGCGTTCGGTAAAAAAGACGTTTATGCCGAACGTTTTTTACAAGAGCCAAGGCATGTTGAAGTGCAGGTAATAGCCGATCAGCAAGGGCAGGCTGTGTGGCTGGGAGCAAGGGACTGCTCAACTCAGAGGCGGCATCAAAAACTCATTGAGGAGGCTCCACCTCATGACATATGTGAGCGGACTTTGTGCGAACTAGGACAAAAATGCGCGGAAGCGTGCCGTCATATTGGCTATGAAGGTGTGGGTACTTTCGAGTTTTTATACGAAGCTGGTCAGTTTTTTTTCATTGAAATGAACACTCGCTTGCAGGTTGAGCACCCTGTAACGGAAGCGGTTACGGGCATCGATATTGTTGCCGAGCAAATTCGTATTGCACAGGGTGAGCCTTTGTCTTTTGCTCAAGAAGATGTTGCATGTGTGGGGCACGCTATCGAGTGCCGCATAAATGCAGAAAACCCGGTGACATTTCAGCCTAGTCCAGGGGCTGTGACGACATGGCTACCTGCCGGGGGATCGGGTGTCAGATTAGATACACACGTCTACACTACCTATACGGTCCCTGCGCATTATGATTCATTGATAGGCAAGCTTATTGTTCATGGGAAAAACCGTGAAGATGCTCGGCAGAAAATGTTGGATGCGTTGGGAGAAATGCGTGTTGAGGGAATTGAAACGACGATCCCATTATTGAGCCAATTACTAAATACGGAGAGCTTCAGAACTGGCCGTGTGAGTGTCCACTCAATAGACAAAGGTAGGATTTAACTTATGCTGTCCGAAGTAGAGAACGCTCTAGAGCATTTAGTCAGTGCAATGCGTCTTAACAATATTGCGTTTTGTGAGGTTCCGGCGGCCGGTGGTAATTTACTCTTGGAATTATCTAGTGCAGGGGGACAAAAATACTGTGCAGACACTCTCGATCGTGAACGAGTTGAAGAGATTTTAAGCCCTGAAATGGGGGTGGTGGATGACATCCTTGTACAGGAAGGAACAGAGGTTAACTCGGGTCAATTACTTGCTTTTGTGCGGATTGGTCCTATCCGCGTAGCAATCAAAGCGCCTGAACAAGGGACGGTAAAGTCTTGTCTTGTTCAACCGCATGAGGTTGTTGGTTATCACCAAGCTATGTTTGCGCTGAGCGTGTAGCGGGTTTTCGCATTAACTGATTTCACTGCCCGACGGAAAAAAATGTTGGAATGTTTTATTACGCAGCCCGTACATGATGCTGCATTGAAGTTTTTGAACGAACGCGGCATTGCGACGCGCTATGCTAGCGCGGCCGATATGCCTACTGTTATCAGAGAAATCGGTGGAGCTGATGCGGTCATCACGCGTGATTTAGGACTGGACAGATCAGCCATTGAACGTGCGGAAAAACTAAAGATTATTAGCTGCCACGGCGCAGGTACTAATCGTGTCGATAAAGTCGTGGCGAAAGAAAAGGGAATTATCGTTACCAATGCGCCCGGTGCTAACAGCCAGTCCGTGGCAGAGCTTACGATAGGCTTGATCCTTTCATGTGCGCGAAATGTAAAAGATGCGGATCGTGCAGTGCGCGACGATGACTGGGGATTTCGGTACAGAACGAACGGGATAGAACTGGAGGGCAAAACGCTTGGGCTTATCGGTTTTGGCACTATTGCCCAAAAAGTGACGAAAATAGCCCGCAATGGGTTTGGTATGCGGGTAATTGCGTGGTCCCCAAATGTGCCTCAAGCTGTTTTTGACAATTACGGCGTATCTCGGTGTGAGACAGTCGAGGTATTATTAGCTGATGCTGATGTTATTTCCCTGCATCGAGCGGGGGAGCAGGGTGATACGCCGTTAATTAATGCTCGTACGTTAGGGATGATGAAGCCGCGAGCAATTCTTGTGAATGCTGGAAGGGGCTTTGCTATTGACCAATATGACTTGGCGCAGGCTTTGAGAGCACAATGTCTTCATGGCGCAGCGTTAGACGTTTTACAGCATGAGCCACCACAAACGGATGATCCGATATTACGTGCGCCATCGTTGATTTTAACTCCACACCTTGGCGGAACAACGGAGGAGGCGCTGGAGAGAATGGCCGTAACATGTGCTAATCAGGTTTTCACCGCTCTGACAGGGGGGGAGCCAGCATTTAGAATAGCCTAAAAGTCGATTAATAAATATTTTTCTTCCTCAGAATAAAAAATGATCATTTTTCATGATTGATATATTCAAATATATGTTTCTTATCGACAACAAAGGCTTAAAAAATGGCGCAGACACTTCCCCCTTTTCATCTTGCATTTCCTGTAGATAACTTGAAGGTTGCTAGAGAATTTTACGGAGATCTTCTGGGGTGTCCTGAGGGGCGTAGTTCAGATGAATGGGTAGATTTTGACTTCTACGGTCATCAGATTGTTGCACATATGGCGGATTGCTCACAAAATCGCGTCCATTACAACAGTGTCGATAGCCATGCTGTGCCAGTCCCTCATTTCGGGGCAGTTTTGAACATGGCACAGTGGGAGAAATTGGCTGAAAAATTAAAGGCTGCGGCTGTAAAGTTCGTTATTGAGCCTTACGTCCGGTTTAAAGGCCAGGCTGGTGAGCAAGCAACAATGTTTCTGCATGACCCGTTTGGCAATGCTATCGAAATTAAGGCTTTTGCCAGCCTCGAAAGCTTGTTCGCAAAATAAGCCTATTTGAGGTTGCCTGCCGATAGGCAGTATGTGTGCACTTAGGTGAGCGGGGGTGCTCCTTAAGTGCACAAAACAAAGAGTGCAAAAAGCGGATAATTACCGAGCACTAAAAAAAATGGCCCTCAAAAGCAAAAAATATCGTTTTTTAATCGATATAATTGATGGCAAATTCATTAAATAAATGAGATAAAAGATAACACCTCGAAACGAATTGGGCGCCGTTTAGCGGAACAAGTCTGGGGCGTTTTCTTGTTTGAATAAGGGCCCTCTCGTGGTTGGCCCTTTTCGGCTTTCGGGGAGGGTATCTTGGTCAGTCGCGCGTCTTGGAGTGGAAGAAAAATGCAAAGAACGGAAGCGGTTTTTAATAAAAAAATATGGCTCAGCGCTACAATTCTGGCTTCTGCTCTTTTGACTTATGGCCCGGCTTTTGCGGCTACTAAGGACCATACTCTTCCACATAAGCTCAAAGAAACGGGCAAAAAAGCACCTTCTATTGCAGCTGCACCTCAGGCGCCGCGTGGTGTATTCAATCAAGCGAAGGAAGAGTTGACAGTAGTCGCATCGCGTTTGACCTCTAAGTCGGCTTTATCTCCATTAACGCCTCTTCACAGCACCACATCTGTTACAGTGGTAAGCGGAGCCGCTTTGGCCCAGACTGGGCAAAACAACATTATGCAGGCTCTGGCCCAGTTATCGCCAGCCATTACCTCTCCGGCTGTTCCGGGGGTGGGTAACAATGCTTTCACGCAGACTATGCAGTTACGTGGCCTCTCTGCGGATCAGACGCTCATTTTGGTCAATGGTCATCGGCGGCATATTGGGGCAAATTTTAACGCCAATGCAGGGCCCAACTGGGGGACTGAACCGGCAGACATCGCTCTTATTCCAATTGCATCAATTGATCATGTTGAAGTTATTACTGAGGGAGCGAGTGCGCTTTACGGTCAGGATGCTTTGGCTGGTGCGGTCAACATCATTCTCAAAGACAAAACACATGGCGGTTCGATTGGTCTAAAAAATAGTGGTTTTTATGCTGGGGACGGGCAGTCACTGGACGCCAATGCTGACGCGGCCTTTGCGCTTGGGCATAATGGTGGATACCTCGATTTGGCCGCGCAGGTTGTGCATCAGCTGCCAGCGTTCAGAAATGGCGATTATATTAATCCGAGCCGTTATCCGAACGATTTGTATTATGCTTTGCCTAATGGCAGTGTTGATCCAAGATCTAATAAAGATAGAAATGTTCAAAGAACGAATGGGTTGCCGAAAAAAACTACGGAATCTATTTCTGCGAATATTGGGATACCAATAACGGACAAGATTGATTTTTACTCAACGGATACTTACGCGCATCGTAAAGTTACTGTGGCGCAGGTTTATCGTTCTGCCGCAGATGATTTAACAGTCCAGTCGCTGTGGCCTGATGGTATGCAGCCATATTACCTCATGGAACAAAATGATTTTGAGGTCGATAATGGTTTCAAAGGAATGGTGGGTAAATTTGCGTGGGATGCTTACGTAAATTATGGCCGTGACATGCAATCCTACGACCTTAAAGATACCGACAATGCATCGTACGGAAACGCTAGTCCGACCCGTTTTTATACTGGTGGAGCTGTTACGAGCTTATTGACGGCAGGTTTCAAGGTTTCTCGCAATTTCAACACATCATTGCTCCCTAAGCCCATTTCTGTTGAGTTTGGCGCTGAGTATCGCCGCGATACTTTCTCGCTTCTGGCGGGCGAGTATGCGTCGTATGCGGATGGAAATGTCCCCATACTCACAGGGCCTAATGCGGGTAAAAAAGCAACGCCGGGGGCGGCGACACATGCTGGTAACCCATCATATGTCGCCGGGGATTACACGCGAGACGTCTATGACGGGCACGCTAACGTCGATTTCTACGTGACAAATAAATGGGAATGGACACTGGGCGGTAGAACAGTTGCTTACCATAACTATCCCATTGTTTCTTCCGGATCTGTCGGCACGCGCTATAATTTCAACAAAAAATGGGCTGTAAGAGCTAATATAAATACAGGGTATCGTCCGCCGACCTTGGGTCAGACATATTATTATTATAATTCGCCAATGGCGACATACTCGACATTGTCATTGCCAAATAATAGTGCGGCCGCTCAGGCATTGGGTGCGGGGAAATTAAAAGGAGAATATTCACGCAGCTTCTCCGTGGGATTTGATGCACAACCACTCCAAGATTGGCATATGGCAGGCAATTTATACTACATTGCAATCAATGATCGTCTGGCGAGTACGACTACTTTGGGTGGAAGCTTTGTCGCGCAGACTTTGCAGAGCCTGAATATGGGGAATGCCACCTATGCTGCCTATTATACAAACCCGGTAAATACCAATACCTGGGGTGGGGATTTCAATACGGATTATACGATACACACGCAGCATTACGGGAATGTCCGTTTAGCATTCGCAATGAACGTGTCGGATAATGAAATCAGAAGTTATAACAAGGCCCCTGCTGTATTGCAGGCACATAACGTATCAATTTTTAATGCTTATGCTGTTGCGCAGCTTATCCATTCAAGCCCAAAAAATAGAGAGACGCTGAGCGCGAATTGGACGAAGGGTGCATGGAATGTTTCGGTCCAAGAAATGCGGTATGGCTCTAGTGTGTTTATCGCGAACCCGAGTTTGCCGACAAATTTGTGGACGAAAGTACGTCCTGCCTATTTAACAAACTTGGATATTGGTTACATGGTTACGCCAATGTTGAAGCTAAACATTGGGGCGCAGAATTTATTTAATAAATATCCGACAAGAGTGCAAAAGGCTTCAACTGCAGCTAATTTCAACGTGTATAAATATCCCGCTTCCTCGGCCTTCGGATATTTTGGCGGTATGTACTATGCGGGAGCTACGATGAATTTCTAATAATATTTACCTTATTCAAGGGTGTGTATAAAGCATCCTTGAATATTGATCAGATTTTGACTTTATTTTTGATAAGAGCATTTGTGTTAGATAAAGAGTTAGCACACCAAATTTTCAATCGTCTCTATGCCATCGGGTATGACGGCAAGGGTATGACCCGTCCGTCATACAGCGACAAAGAGAATCAGGCGCACGCGGTTTTTATTGAAGTTGCAGAGGCGCACGGGTTGGAAGTTCGTAAGGATTGGGCTGCGAATTTGTTTGTCACCCTGCCGGGGCAGAACAGGTCTTTACCGGCCGTTATGACAGGTTCTCATGTTGATACTGTTCCTTGTGGCGGAAATTTTGATGGCGCAGCCGGTGCTATCGCAGGTTTAATCGTGCTCTGTGCTTGGAAAACGTCAGGGTATAGGCCTCAGCGCGACACGACGCTCATTGTAACACGAGCTGAGGAAAGTGTGTGGTTTCCAATTTCATACTTGGGAAGTCGTACGGCATTTGGTCTGATTGACAGTGCTTTATTGGAAACACCCCGAAGTGATGACGGTTTGAGCCTGCGTGAACATATGAGTGCTTGTGGTGCGCAGCCTGATTTGTGTGGTTCAGCACCTGTATTAAATGCTCACAATATTGATTGTTTCGTTGAGGTCCATATAGAGCAGGGGCCGGTCCTTATAGAGGATAAAGTTCCTCTTGGGGTTGTGACGGCCATTTGTGGCAGCACGCGTTACCGTTCGGCGGTTGTAACTGGTAAGTATGCCCATTCGGGTGCAACGCCGCGTCGTTTTCGGTCAGATGCCGTTATGGCAGGTGCCAGTTTGATGACGGGGCTGTACGCGGAGTGGCAGGCCGCCGAAAATGAGGGGCACGAAATGACCCTTACCTTCGGTGTTTGTCAGACAGATCCATTGCAAGCTAATTTCGCGGCCGTACCGGGAAAGTTGGATTTTGTTGTTGATATTCGCTCTCGCGATGTTTCCCTGCTTGAGCGTATGAACGCATGCGTTATTCAAAATGCACACAGAGTAGAGGATGCGTTTAACGTCCAAGTGGACTTGGGTGTCCGTACCCAAAGCGCTCCAGCCGTAATGGATAAAGGATTACAGGCCCTAGCCTCCACGGCCGCAGACGCATTGGGTATAGGTTATGCAACAATTGCCAGCGGAGCGGGGCATGATGCCGCAACATTCGCTGGGCAAGGTGTCCCCAGCCTGATGCTGTTTGTCAGGAACGAAAATGGAAGTCACAACCCCGACGAAGCAATGGAAATGGATGATTTTTTTGCCGTAGTGAACGTGCTTGAGAAAGTTCTTAGAACCAGATCAGAGCGAATTAGCTGATTTTATACTATAGCCCAGAAAAATGGAGGGCGGGTAAGCGCCCACAATGAGCGAAAAGGGTGTGGGCTCTTGATGGGGTCGGTTGAATTGGGGTTATTCCATATTGATTAAAGAAAAGTAATCGATTGAGAGAAAAGCAAAATTATTGATTAATCATCGTTAAAACGAGGACGATTATGATATTTTGTTGCAATCGGAGTTTGTAATAAAGTTCCGTTCTGCATAAAAAAAGTATTTACCTGAACTAAATACTTTTTCGCACCTTTAACAAAAAACAGAGTGTTGAAAATTTCTTTATTCGGGGTGTCGGTATGCAGTATGGCACGCTTAAAAATCGGCGCGTGGCTATCGTGGGAGCAGGGCCGGGAGGTTTGGCCTCTGCGATGCTGCTTGCGCGGGCGGGTGCTGATGTAACTCTTTACGAGCGTCATGGGCATCTGGGGGGGAGATCGTCTTCGATAGATGCGGAGACAGATCAGGGTCGTTTTCGCTTCGATGTTGGGCCAACCTTCTTTCTTTATCCACATATTTTAAAAGATATCTTCGAACGCTGTGGCTTAAACATGGAGGAGTGGATCACTTTCCGTAAGCCGCGCGAGAATTACGATCTTGTCTTTGAAAACGGCCCAAGCCTGAGGATGACATCCGATATTGACGCCCTCGAAAAAGAGGTTGCGAAAATCGATGTAGATGACGCACGCAATATTCGTACTTTTTTAGCGGATAATAGAGAGAAGTTTCGGGTTTTTATCCCCGTATTGCAGCGGCCATTTAACTCATTTTTGGATGTGTTTCGTACCGATATGTTTCGGGCTCTATCCAAGCTGAGGCCAACAAAATCTATAGATCAAGACCTCTCAACGTATTTCAAAAACCCCAAGACACGCCTCGCGTTTTCGTTTCAGAGTAAGTACTTGGGTATGTCTCCCTATAGATGCCCGAGTTTGTTTACCATACTGAGCTTTATGGAATACGAATACGGCATTTATCATCCTATTGGCGGAACTGCTGCCGTCATGGAGGCAATGGGGAAAGCTGCGGAACAATTGGGGGTCCGCATAAAATTAAACACACCCGTGCGGGAAGTACTGACGTATGAGGGTAAAGCGAACGGCGTACTGACAGAACATGGAGCTGATTTCGCCGACGCCGTGGTTGTGAATGCGGACTTTGCCCGGGCAATGAAGCAATTAGTACCGGAGCAAAAGCGGCGGAAGTGGACGAACAGGCGCATCGAGAAGCAGCAATACTCGTGTTCAACGTACATGTTGTATTTGGGGATAGAAGGTAGTGTACCTGATAAGGGGCACCATACCGTCTTTCTTTCAGAAGCGTATGATCAAAACTTTTCGGAGATCGAAGAAGGAAAAGTGCTGTCCGAGCATACTTCTCTTTACGTGCAAAATGCTTGCCAGACCGATCCGGGGCAGGCCCCTGACGGGTATTCTACCCTGTATGTCTTAATGCCGGTTGGTCATCTGCGGGCGGGGGGATTGGAGTGGACGCAGTCCCTCAAAGATGAAGCGCGGAGCCTTGTACTCAAACGTCTTGAAAAAGCAGGTTTCAAGGATATTGAAAGTCGGATCAGATACGAAAAAGCGATTACCCCGCTTGAGTGGGAAAGGGATTATGACGTTCACAAAGGAGCAGTTTTTAATCTTGCACATACGCTTGGGCAGATGCTGCATTTGCGGCCGCACAATAAGTTTGAAGATGTGAAAAATATGTACCTCGTCGGTGGTGGAACCCATCCGGGGAGTGGTCTGCCAGTTATTTTTGAAGGAGCAAGAATGAGTAGTGATCTTTTGATCCGAGATCTTGCGCTCCACACAGCGAGCAAACCTACTAAAAAGCTATTTCGGAAAGCGTCGTCACATGCCGTCTCCTGAACACAAAAAAAGCGTCGTTGTTATTGGTTCTGGGCTTGGTGGGTTAGCCGCAGCCTGCACGATGGCTGCGCGTGGGCATCATGTCACAGTGTTGGAGGCCAATGAGTGGCTCGGCGGGAAGGCGGCTCTGTGGGAAGCAGACGGCTTCCGTTTTGATATGGGGCCGACTATTCTCACTGTACCGCGTGTGCTGGAGCGTATTTTTGCAGAGGCCGGCGTAAAAATGCAGGACAGGCTCGACCTGAGGCGGCTTGATCCACAATGGCGATGTTTTTTCGAAGATGGCGCAGCGCTGGATTTGCAGGAAAACCCTGAGACTATGGCGCAGAGTCTGGAAAGTCTTTGCGCGGGTGACGGAGCGGGTTACAGGGACCTGATGCAGGCAAGTGAGCAACTGCACGAAATATCCGAGAAGTTCTTTTTCTGGAAATCCGTGGGTGGCTTAGCTGATACGATGGATCTTAGCCAAACTTTGACCCCTGCGACACTGAAAGACGTGTGGCGCTTGCGGTTGGCTTCGACCTTCGCCCGTGAAATTCGCAAGCGTATTCGCAACCCGCAAGCCGCTCAAATGCTGGACCATTTGACGCAATATGTAGGATCTAATCCGTTTCAGGCTCCCGCTGTGCTGTTGGGTATAGCGCATATGCAAAGCCATGACGGTGTTTGGTATCCTATGGGGGGCACGCGCGCCGTGCCGGACGCTCTCGCGCAATTGGGGCAAGAGTTGGGCGTGTGTTTCAAGACCTCAACGCGTGCGCAGCAAATTCAGGTTCAAAATGGGCAAGTACAAGGGGTAGTCACAGCGGATGCTGAGGTGATCCCTGCGGATATCGTGATTTCAAACATGGACAGTGTAAGGACTATGCGGGAATTGCTGCGTAACGTCCCCACACCGCGCTTTGAGAGACGTTGGCGCAGAAGGCGGCCCGCATGTTCGGGGGTTGTGCTCTATCTTGGGTTGAACAAAAGTTATGAGCATTTAGCCCACCATGATTTTGTATTCTCGGCTGATCCAGAGGCGGAGTTTGATGCAATTTATCGTCAAGGCAAACCGGCCCCCGACCCGACCTGCTATCTCGCGGCTCCGTCAAAGACCGACCCGAATGTTGCACCTCCGGGAGGGGAAGCTCTCTACGTTCTTGTGCACACACCGTATTTGCACAAAGGCCAAAACTGGCAGGATATTTTCCCCGGTTACAGGCAAGTTATTTTGGATAAACTCAAGCGATGCGGCGGCATGCCAGACATTGAAGAGCGTATTCAGGTTGAGCACCATCTTACTCCGTTTGACATAGGGCAGCGGTATTCGACCCTGAGGGGAGCTATTTATGGCCTTGCTAGCCATGGACGTTTGAATGGCGCATTCAAACCCGCCAACCGCTCTGACGAGGTGAAGGGACTATACCTTGCAGGTGGTGCAGCTCATCCCGGGGCAGGTATGCCCATGGCGCTTATGTCGGGTTGGGTGGCCGCTGATTGTGCCGATCAAGATACCCAAATGGTTGCTTCAAAATGAAGAGAGAGGATCGCCGCCATCCTCTGGCTGCCTTTTTGGTGTCTCAGGGGATGCGAAGGGGGATAAAGCGCAATTTCAACGCGGTACGTTTATCTGAAGCTGAGGCGATCAGCGCTGGGGACGGCCCGTACATTATTTGTGCCAATCACCCCGGGTGGTGGGATCCGGCTGTTTTTGCTTTTCTGCAGCATACCTACTTCCCTGAAACTTGCGGCTACGGGCCAATAGAGGCGGCGGCACTTAAGCGTTATCCTTTGCTAGAACGCGCCGGGCTCCTTCCTGTAGACATCAAAGATCGTTCTTCCCTGCGGCGTTTCCTGAGAACGGCCCAGCGAATTCTAGAAGCGGGGAATATTTTATGGATAACACCCCAAGGGCATTTCTCTGACGTCAGGCAGCGGCCGGTTGTGCTGCAATCTGGCTTTGCACATTTGGCACGTCTTGTTCCGGGGGTTCGCATGGTGCCGCTGGCCATTGAATACTCATTCTGGACGGAAAGTAAGCCGGAACTCTTTTTGCGCTTTGGGGCAACATTAACGCTCAATCCGGCAGAAACGACGCAAAGCATGAAAACGAGAATGGAGCAGGCTCTAACGGAAACCATGGATAGGCTAGCTTGTGACGTTCAATCGCATGAGCCAGAGCGCTTTCGGACGTTGCTGGAGGGTAAAAACGGGGTAGGGGGTTTTTACGATATCGGGCGTCGCGTGCGGCAGTGGTTGCGCGGTGCGCGCTTCGAAGCGGGGCATAAGCCTTGAAATATAAATTAGATAAAATTGGACTCTTGGCGTCTCTTCTCCCGCTATTTTTGACAGTGGATAATCTCCGACGTTTAAGAAAACCTTCGAAGGTTTGTGCGGGGCATTTTGTTTCGGTTTTGATCCCTGCGAGAAATGAAGAGAAAACCATTCGCCGGGCTGTGGAAGCGGTATTGAACAGCCGCGATATAGGGTTGGAGTTGATCGTCCTTGACGATGCTTCGACGGATGCGACGTTGAGCATCCTGAAGGGTTTTTCGGACCCGCGGCTGAAGGTTTTATCCGGGCAGAAGCTACCTGAGAATTGGTGTGGTAAAACACATGCCTGCGCTCAACTTGCTCAAGCCGCGCAGCATGAATTGATGGTTTTTGTTGATGCTGATGTTCGTCTCGAGCCTGATGCGTTGACCAAGCTTTGCACAGAGATGAGCAGGCGCCCGGATATTGCCTTGCTGAGCGGTGTTCCCCGGCAAGTGACAAAAACGGTTTTGGAGTGGATGCTTCTACCCTTTATCCACCTTCTGCTGATGGGCTACCTGCCAATGAGGCTGGACGACGGAACAGAAGCTAAATTTGCCGCAGCATGTGGGCAACTCATCATTGTGCGCCGCACGCTTTACAGCGCTGTTGGGGGGCATGCTGCTGTAAAAGGACACCTGCATGATGGGCTTGCTCTTGCTCGGCATTTCAGGGCTTCAGGGTTAAAAACCGGGCTACTGGACGCAACAGATATCGCTTCCTGTCGGATGTATGAAAGTGCATCGGAAGTGTGGAGCGGTTTGAAGAAGAACGCAACGGAGGGCATGGCTACACCTCGTGGCTTGCCTGTATGGACAGCGCTTTTGTGTGCGGGGCATGTGCTGCCGTTTTGTCTGCCACGGAGACCGTACTCATGGCTGGCAATGATCTTGTCGATCACGACACGCATTCTGCTTGCTCGTCGTTTCGAGCAAGGGGTGTTGACGGTTCTGTTCTCCCCGGTTGGGGTTGTAGTGTTACTCCTTTTGCAGTGGCAGGCTCTTGTTTCGGAATTTTTGGGTTACGCCCCTCAATGGCGTGGAAGATCCTATCCGCGGAGGTTTCGGTCATGAAATTGTGGTTGTTGGGTAGTTTGTTGTTTATGCCTGTTTTCGCCAGCGCAGCAACGCTTCATGTGGTTGTATCGAACGTGCCTGATGAGACGGGAACAATCCGCGCTGCCGTCTGCAAAAAAGATGAGTTTTTGACGTCGAACTGCGCGGGTAAGCGTGTTGTTCCTGCTAAAACGGGCGAAGTGGAAATTACGTTTGAGGGATTGCCGCCCGATACATACGCTGTGCAAGTGTTCCAAGACCGCAATGGCAATAATCTTCTTGATAAAAATTTCTTAGGCGTTCCCAGAGAACCACTCGGTTTTTCTAGAGCCGCACCGATGCGCTTTGGTCCACCTCGTTTTTCCGATGCAGCATTTGTTCTTGGAGAGCAAGAAAGTGTGGTGCCAGTCGTGTTGCGGACACGGTAAATGAGCGCGGCAAACACCGACGTAGATGTCGGTAAATTACGAGCTGCTGTTTTGACGTGGGGTTGTGTCTCAATTCGGCAGCGTTTGCGTTACGTCCGTCAGTTTCGAAGATTACTACGTAAGAATTGGCGGGTTCTGCCGGATTTCTTCCCTCAAAGACCGCCACTGGAAACGTGGACAGCCGAGTTACTGCCCATACTCGCAGCATGCCGTTTTTTAGAGAAGAATTCGACGAGCCTTTTAAAGGCGCGAAGAGCCGGCATCTGGGGGCGTCCGCTGTGGCTCCCCGGGGTTACTTCTGTAATTGAACGTCGAGCGCACGGCGCTGTTCTTATTCTTGCTCCCGGTAACTATCCTCTTATGTTGCCCGGGATACAAATGTTACAGGCACTTGTGGCAGGGAATGCAGTTGCATTGAAACCGGCGCCGGGCGCAGAAGCGGTGGCACGTTACCTGATCATTTTGCTTGTAAAAGCCGGTTTTCCGAGTGATTTGCTGCATCTTTTGCCTGTGGATGCAGGGCCGGATGCCGTCCAGTCGGGATTTGATTTGATCATTTTGACGGGGGCAGCAAAAACAGGGCGGGCTGTTCTGGAGGCAGCAGCTAAGACACTTACGCCAACCATTTGTGAGCTTTCTGGCGTTGACCCTGTGTTTGTGCTGCCGGGGGCAGATTTAGAGTTGGTAGTACGCAAGCTCGTTTATGGTGCGCGCTTGAATAATGGTGCAACCTGCATTGCACCGCATCGTGTATTTACGACGAACGCCCAGAACTTAAAGAGGCTGATAAAAGCCGCTCTTTCGGGTATGCCAGATTTGACGATTGAGCCCGCTATGCGCTCCCGTCGAGATGACTTTGTTGGTTCACTTCGTGCTGCTGGGGTAGAGGTCGAACAAGTTGGTGATGTTGTTGTATTCGAAGCGACTAAATCAACTGAGCGCTTAATAGACGATGATCTTTTCGCGCCGTGGCTCGCGATTGTGGAAGTTGAAGACGTAAAAGAAGCGTTGGAAAAGACAAGAGCGCAGGCATACGCTTTGGGGGCAAGTATTTTCGGACCCGTTTCAGCCGCTGAGGCTCTTGCTCAGCAACTGCCTGCCGGCTCAATATGCATCAACGATCTCATTATCCCCACGGCTGACCCACGTTTGCCATTTGGGGGCAGAGGAGAAAGCGGTTTTGGCGTAACCCGTGGACCCGAAGGGTTATTGGCTTTAACGCGGCCTGTAGTCATTTCCCAGCGACATATATTTTGGTCCCGTTTCGGTTGATCTTCAGAAAGCCGACATCTTGAGGCGGCTGATGGTCTTGGGAAATACCATCAGCCTTTTGGGGTGGTACTTTATTTTGTAGTGAATGCCTTTAGGGCATCATTTGCTGATTTTAGTTCGTCACTGGCCGCCATTACAGCAGTTGCAGCGTCCTGAACCGCTAAAATGCTAGCGTTTTTGTCGCTGGCGTGAATGGCTTTTTGAATTTCGGGAAAGGGAGATCCTGAATTGGCATAAAGTAAGGTGCGTGATTTTTTCCCGTCGCGTTGTATGAAGTGTTGTTCGAGTACTGCTAGATGGTGGTTGACTTGGTCCAGACGTTCGCCGGCATGCACTGTTTCAAGTTGGCTGTATAAAATATCATATTCTGCAGCGACTGAACGGAACTGAGCAATCGCTTTACGCAACGGGGAGGTATCGAGGTTTTCAATGCCTGGCAGCAGCTCTGTGGGGTTGCCCAGATGCCGGCTTGGATCTGCTTCAAGTCTATAGGCGTCCAATGCAAGGAGGCGGGTTCGTTGGCGTGCTGCTTGTGTTTGGTGACTATTCTCTTGTTCGAGCGACGTAACATAACTGTCCATGGCCGTGGCCAATTCTGTATAATGCCATGGTAATATGTCTGCATCGGCCACACGCAATAACAGATGGCCGTCAAGATCGGCGAGTGTTTGCAAGTAGGCCATACCCGGGTCACCAAACCGCTGATAATGCGCGTATGTGTCGTACGCAGAGTGATAAATAGGCACGCTCTCTTCATCACCATCTCGGTCATAGCCAAAGCGGGTGTGCATAGACATTACGCCCAGCTTATGAACGAATGAACTGAAGTCAGAGCCTGACTGAAGTGGAGGGAGTAGGGTATTGCTTTCGAGTGTGGCCAGTAAGGGCTGGCGTTGTGCCGCATCATAAGCTTGTTTTGCGGCTAACCTCTTGGAAAGAGTGACGCCTGTCTCGGGGTCGATTATTGAAGAACTGACCTGGTTTAAGAGTGTCGACATTGCGGGGCTGCCGCCAACACTTAAATAACCACGGCTGGTCGTGTCCCCGTTTAGGTAAAATACTGTTTGGTTGGCAACGGCATCAGGGTTCTGTTCAACATGCCAGCGCGAACCGAGAAGGCTAAGTTCTTCACCATCCCAACTCGCAAATTCTATGGTGCGTTTTGGAGACCAGCCTTTACGGTGCAAAGCGCCAATGGCTTGAGCTTCAGCAAGCATGGCGCTGGTGTTGGCCAATGGGTCCCACGCTCCAAAAACCCATGCATCGTGGTGAACGCCGCGAATGACGTATTGATCAGGATGCTCCGTGCCAGTCATGGTACCGATTACATTATAAAGAGTGCGCCAGCTCCAATCCGACCTAGTGCGAATGTGCACTTTGGTGCCGTCTGTGCCACCAACGTGGTAGGTAATGGGTAGCCCGCCTTGCCAATTGCGTGGTCCGATTGGCCCTGTAAGGGCGGCCAATAGTGGCTTGGCTGAGGCGTAAGAGAGCGCGAGGACGGGCCCGTTAAGGTTTTCTGGGTGTTTGTTGTGGATCAGTGCGTTACCGAGCGCTGGGTCGAGGGCATCTTTTACAATAAGTGTGCCGCGCTGCACCCCCCTTGCAGGTCGCCAAGCGCCTGTTGGGTAAACGTCTCCTTTTGTGTAGCCGTCCTCAATCGGGTCAGAATAGATGATTGTGCCAACCGCACCGTATTTTTCGGCAAGGAGTGGTTTGAACATACGGCCTGAGCCTGTGGAGCGCACAATAACGATTTTATTTTTCACGCTGATGTTTAGGCGGGCGAGGTTTTCATAATCAGCTTCTACGCCTTGATTGACGTAAACAAGCGGGGCGGTGACGTCCCCATCAGGCGAATATGCCTCCGTACCGGGTATCGTGCCTTGGGTAATGCTGGTGGTGGGGTCGCTTGGTATCGGTGGCTCAGATAAATCGATGCTTTGTTTGTTGGGCTCTACGAGTTCTAATTTTTGTTCGATCGGATATGAAACAAGTGCTTTAAAGCGCTCAATTTTGACGTCAAAACCCCAACCCTTGAGGCATTTAGCAATAAATTGTGCATTTTCCAGATCATGGCTTGAGCCGAGATGGTTGGGCGCAGATGTTAATTGTTTCAACCACTTGTCGATTTGGTTCCGATCAATATTCTTATCAAATTGTTGTTCACGATAGAGAATGTCTTGGGTATGAGTGCTTAGAAAACCGTAAACGGATTGAGGCTCGTTGTTTTTGGTTTGTGCAAAAATATTTGTACTTGGCCATAAGGATAGAGTAACGAGCACTGCATAAATTGTACGCTTGTTTAGACGGGAATATTTATTTTCTAAATATAGAAAACTTTTTCGCATTTTTGCGTTCCATTGATCGGTGTTGATTAGGTCAATACTATTGAAAAATTTTAAGATTTGAAAAATAGCGGCCTAGTGGTGGAATAAGCAAGTTTTTTATAAAACCCACTCCAAATATGTTACATATTTTTGCTTAAAAATTGTTCGTCAAAATTATTAATTGATAATTTTGGAAACATTGTGCAAAGTTAAATTATAAATTAACTAAAAAAAGAAGTGGATTAGTCATGTCGTGCCTGCCCTGCATCCCAATCAAACATCTGACCGCACATTCTGAGGCCGCTGTTTGGGCGGTGCCTCATATGGGGGCAGGGGGCTGACATTATGCGCAAATCATCAGTCTTATTGTTGGCAACAACGCTCTTGTGCACGCCTTCTTACTTGGTTGCGCGGGATGAACTAGAAAAGCCTGCTGTTAAAAAGAGCGCGGCCTCGACAGCAAGCAAAAAAACGGCTGTGGGAACAAGCATCAAAAAGCCTGCTCCAAGCGCGCAACAGCAGGCAGCGAACTTCAAACAACTGGACCGTCCGTCACGGGCGCCAGCATCTTCCGAACAGATTACTGTTACGGGCAGCCATATTGTCCGCAATGGCTTTAATTCACCCACACCCGTGACTGTTTTAGGTTCTGAGGATATTGCGGCTCAAGCGCCTGCAAATATTTCTACGCTGGTTAATCAGCTCCCATCGGTGACGCAGGGAAGTACCTCTGCGACGAGTTCGGGATTTTTGTCATCCGGGTTGGTTGGTATCAATTCGGTGAATTTACGCGGGCTTGGTGCTACACGAACATTGGTGCTTATTGACGGGCAAAGGTCGGTTCCGTCATCAATAACCGGTCTGGTGGACGTCAATACAATCCCGCAAAACCTTGTGCAGCGTGTAGAGGTTGTGACGGGTGGTGCGTCGGCACAATACGGGTCGGATGCTGTAGGGGGTGTAGTAAACTTCATCCTTAACAAGAAATTTTCTGGCGTGAAGTTGTCAGCAAATACTGGCTTCACGACGTATGCCGACAATCCGAATTATTTGCTTAATGCCACTGCCGGGAAAACATTTTTAAACGGCAAGCTCCACGTTCTTTTGGATGGGCAGTACTATCAGCAGTTTGGTGTTGATACGATTGATCGCTCCTGGAATGGTTCTGGATATTTCCAGATCAATAATCCCTATTACACTGCGACTAATGGCCAGCCACAACGCTTGGTTGGATCGGGCTTCGGTCCTTCAGGTTATACTTCCGGTGGTTTGATTTCATCAGGGCCACTGGCAGGAACGTATTTTGGTGCGCCCGGACAGGCGAGCAAGCTGAATTACGGTGTGCGCAATTCGACCTCAAGTCCCTACATGATAGGCGGTGATACGGCTGAAACCCTCAAAGGTCATGTTGGAACAAATTCCCTGACCCCCAGCGAGCAGCGCATCAGTGTGTTTAATCGTACTTCGTACGATATAACGGACAATATAGAAGTGTTCGGCCAGTTTTCTTGGAATAAATATGCAGGAAAGAGTTATTATCAACAGACACCGAGCACAGGTGTAACCATACGCTCGGATAACGCATATTTAAACAGCTACTACCCCACGGTCGCGAAGCAATTAGTGGCAGCAGGTCAAAATTCCTTTACGATGGGGACAAGTAACGCTGGTTTCCCTGTACCCGGTAGTGAAGTCCAGCGCGAGGTATTCCGGTATGTGACCGGGATGAATGGTAAGTTCAAAATCAAAGATAAGAATTGGCACTGGGACTGGTACTACCAGTATGGGCGGACGCAGGAACACGTAACGCTTATCAATACGTGGAATACGTCCCGTATGGCGTTGGCCCAAGACGCTGTGGTCTATAACGGTCAAATCGTGTGCCGTTCCAGCATCGCTAACCCCGGCAATGGATGTGTGCCAATCAATCGTTTGGGTACAACAGGTCCGTCAGCCGCAGCTCTAGCTTATATTTATGGTGGCCAACCGCAAAGAGATCAAACGTTGCAGCAGCACGTGGCAGCCTTTGATGTCGGTGGGGATGTGTTCCACTTGCCGGGCGGTAACGCGGCTATTGCGCTGGGCGGTGATTGGAGGCGGGAAGCCGTCAATGGCTATGTTGATCCCGCATACCAATCCGGCTGGCTTTACGGAAATTATAGGGTCAACAGAGGGTCTTATAACGTAAAAGAAGCTTACACAGAGATTGATCTTCCAGTCCTTAAAGGCGTGGATATCAATGCTGCGGGCCGCTACACGGATTATTCAACCTCTGGCAGTGTTGAGACGTGGAAGACTGGCGCAGTTTATGCTCCTGTAAGGGATATTAAATTCAGAGGCACGTTTAGCCACGATATCCGTGCACCGAACTTGAATGAGTTGTTTGCTACGGGTACATCGTTGAGCAACACAGTCGTTTTACCGTCTAATGCTCCGACGCCGGGCTCGCAGTCCTTTACGCAAATTCGTTCAGGAAACCAGAATCTTTCTCCTGAAACGTCAGACACGTGGACCGTGGGTACGGTGGTAAGCCCGCGTTTTCTACCGGGCTTCACGGCATCATTTGATTATTATGATATCAATATCAAAAATGCCATCGGGACGGTTACAGGCCAAAATGTGGTCGATTTCTGCTATTCGGGTGGGGCGTCATGGTGCAATAGTATCCATTATCAGAACGGCGTGCTGCAAAGCATTACCCTTCAGCCGTTCAATTTTGCCAGCCAGCATGAACGCGGTCTAGATATAGAGACTAGCTACAGGCTGCCTCTATCACGGTTATGGAGTAAAATTCCCGGTACGTTTAGTGTGCATGGCGAAATCACGCACTATATTTCAAATACAGTCGATAACAATGTTTATCCTATTAATTATGCAGGGGTAAATGGTGGTAGCTTATCGGGTGATTACAGCGCGCCTAAATGGAGTTACAGAATTAGTAGTTTCTATAACGTGAATGACTTTACATTTAATCTGGTCGCGCGTGGATTTAGTTCTGGCGTGTATGGGAATGATTATATTCAGTGCACGACAGATTGCCCAACCTCTACACCGCGTTACAGAACTATAAATGACAACCATATCAAAGGCGCAGTGTATTTCGATACGTCACTGGCTTATCGTCTAAACGCTTATGGGCATCCAACGCGTATCACGTTTGTTATGAATAATATGCTGAACACAAACCCTGTCTTGATTGGCAGCGGGCCAGATGGGAACAACGTGCCAGCTTACGCACAGACAAACACGTCGCTGTATGACTCCCTAGGGCGGGTATTCCGCGTGGCGGTCAGTGCGAATTTTTAAGTAGAGAGTGGCAGCTTCCTTTTTGCTGGGGAGGCTGCCTGCTTGCGCTAGTTACCAAGCTTTCAAGAGCGATAAATTATCCCGGTGTATCAATTCATCGGGGCCGCAATAGCCAAGTATATCGGGCATAAAGCATGTACGTTGGCCGACGAGGCGCTGTACTTCGTCAGAATTGTAGTTCGCTAGGCCTATGGCAATGTGTTCATCATCTTGGTTGCACACTGCAATTAGGTCCCCGCGTTTGAATTTGCCTGAAACGCGTGAAATTCCGGCTGAAAGAAGAGAGGCCCCCTTTGAAAGAGCCTGCTCTGCTCCAGCGTCAACAGTCAGGCTTCCTTTGGCAGAGAGGCCGCTGCCGATCCATCTTTTGCGTGCGGAGCCGGTATCTATTTCCGCGCAAAACCACGTGCACAACCCTCCTTCAATAAGACGCTTGATAGGGGAGGGGTGGTACCCAGACGCAATGATCATGTTTGTACCCGCACGGTTCGCAATTCGCGCTGCGAGTAGTTTTGTACGCATACCACCGGAAGAATAGCCGGGGGGTGGTTCACCGCCCAAGGCCATTACGTCGTCGGTGACGTGTTCAATGACTGGAAGAAAGCGCGCTTCCGGTTCTTTCCGCGGATCAGCAGTGTATAGACCGTCAATATCTGAAAGCAGGATAAGCGTATCGGAAGCCGTCATTTGCGCGACGCGTGCCGCTAGGCGGTCATTATCACCAAAACGAATTTCGCTTGTCGCGACGGCATCGTTCTCGTTAATGATCGGAACGCAGCCAAGCTGCAGGAGAGTCTCTAGAGTCGCACGGGCGTTAAGGTGACGTTCACGGTCTTCTGTGTCGTCTTGCGTTAGAAGCAATTGGCCTGCAGTTAGGCCATACAGAGAAAGAGCGTTTTGCCAGCCTTGAGCAAGTCCGATCTGCCCAATGCTTGCTAGGGCTTGTTTCTCTTCGAGCCGCAACTTCGCATTGGTTTTGCCGAGTTGGTGTCGGGCCAAGGCAATGGCGCCAGACGAAACCACGATAACGTCCCGGCCGGCTTTCTTTAATTGAGCAATGTCTGCACAGAGGCCTGCAAGCCATTCTGTCCGTAAGGTAGCGCGTTCAGGGTCAACTAAAAGGGCGCTACCGATTTTAATAACGATGCGGCGCGCATCGCTAAGTGAAGGAGCTGTGCCTCCTTCACCGTGGACAAGGGTCATTTTGTTCTCGCTTGGTTGACGCGATCCTGCAGGGTTCTGAGCAGCTCTGGCAAACCTTCATGAGTGACGCCAGAAAGCGTCATAACGGGGCAGCCTGAAGCCTTCTCAAGAGCGCGACGCTTAGCAGATTTTTGTGTCGCTGTCAGTGAGTCGCACTTATTGAGGACAATGATCTCTGGCTTTTGAGCCAAGACGGGATCATAGGCTTCCAATTCGTGGCGGATAAGGCGCCAGTGACGGACTACTTGGCTTTCCGTACCATCAATCAGGTGCACAAGGCTTGCGCAGCGTTCAACATGCCCTAAAAAGCGGTCCCCAAGGCCAGCGCCGCTGCTTGCACCTTCGATGAGGCCAGGAATGTCGGCGATGACGAATTCTTCAGTTGCGTTTAGGCGTACAACACCAAGCTGTGGGTGCAGCGTTGTGAAAGGGTAGTCGGCGATCTTCGGGCGCGCGCGAGATGCCACGGAGAGCAGGGTTGATTTGCCCGCGTTTGGCAAGCCAACAAGACCGATATCCGCAATAAGCTTCAGACGAAGCCAGACCCAGCGTTCCTCGCCCGGCCAGCCTTTGTCGGCGCGGCGTGGCGCGCGGTTAGTGCTGCTTTTAAAGTTTGCGTTACCCAAGCCGCCATCACCGCCGCGGCAAAGCAGGATTTCTTTGCCAGCTTCGTCTAAGTCGGCCAGTAGGGTCTCGCGGTCTTCGGCGAAAATTTGGGTCCCAACAGGTACATCAATCAGTACGTCATCTGCTGCAGCTCCAGTTCGGTCGGAGCCAGCACCATTTCCGCCTTTGCGTGCGCGAAAATGCTGTGTGTAGCGGAAGTCGATCAGTGTGTTGAGGCTTGGGACTGCACGGAAAATAACGTCACCGCCGCGTCCGCCATTGCCCCGTCTGGGCCGCCGTACTCAATGTATTTCTCACGCCGGAACGCGACAACGCCATCGCCACCATCGCCGGAACGAACATAGATTTTGGCTTGATCAAGGAATTTCATTATCTGTTCCGTAACGTAAGAAAAAGGGCCAGCCCCATGAGGGCCGGCCCTTTATACTACGACAAAGTCTGCCGGCTGAATTATTCAGCAGCTTCTGGCAGTGCCACAGAAACGTGGACACGGCCTTCTGCACGACGCTGGAAGCGGACTTGGCCGTCTACCAGTGCGAAAAGCGTGTGGTCACGGCCGACGCCGACATTGGCGCCTGGCTTCATCTTTGTGCCACGTTGGCGTACGATGATGTTACCAGCGATTACGCTTTCGCCACCGAACTTCTTCACACCGAGGCGACGACCGGCGCTATCGCGTCCGTTGCGGCTTGAACCGCCTGCCTTTTTTTGTGCCATTGCTGTCTCTCCTAACTAGCTCGAAAGCGGTCTATGCTCAGGCCGCGTTGATCGCTTCAATGCGCAGAACCGTCACGTGCTGGCGGTGGCCGTTCTTGCGGCGGCTGTTCTGACGACGACGCTTCTTGAAGATGATGACCTTCTCCAAGCGGTCTTGAGCAACAACTGTTGCTGTGACGCTTGCGCCTTCAACGACTGGTGCACCAACGGTCAGGCCGCTTTCGCCGCCAACCATCAGAACGTCTGTCAGGGTCACTGTGCTGCCGGCTTCGGCGTCCAGCTTTTCAACCTTTACGATGCTCTGAGGAGCGACGCGATACTGCTTTCCGCCTGTGCGGATGACTGCAAACATGTCAGAAACTCTCATTGTTCCGGACTGTGGCTTCCCGTGGCTCATAAGGGGTATTCCCCCGCAGAGACACTCAGTTTAGAAAAGCCCAGCCGCTTTTTCTCCATTGGCCTCTATGAGTCCCAAAACCACTGGTGGCGCTGGAATCTATAAAGACAGCGGATGGCTATAGAGAAGTGACGTACAGGTCAACGAAAAAACGTGGGATCATCGTTTTTTTTGTTGTGATTAATTCTGTTTCCTCTTGCTAAGAGCGTGAAATACCGCCATAAGCCAGCCATCGATCAGAGCCGATAAGCTCGGCTTGCCTAGGAGAGGTGCCAGAGTGGTCGATTGGGGCGGTCTCGAAAACCGTTGTGCTTTCACGAGTACCGTGGGTTCGAATCCCACCCTCTCCGCCAGATAATTTCTAAAGTGCAATACTAGTCATAATGCCCGTTTTGAAAGGGCTCTTGGTTGTGCTGCCTGCCCCGTGAGGGTTACTCTGAGGAAAATCAGCGCTTAAGTGTGATCGGCTGAGAGGTGGCTGTGCGTTCTCGCCCTAATTCCAGCTTGAGCCTGGGGAAGAGATATTTTCCTGTATTTTGAGCTAATATTTTCGCGGCAGTTTAGTGGGGTTTTGCCCTTAAATTTGGTGCTTTTTGAGGCGAGAAATGTCGGTGAGATCTTTTATTTAAAGCTGTGCCTTCGTACCTGGTGTGAAAAATAATTTAATTTATATCTTGCTTTGGGCGCAATCTTCTATAAATAGAAGGTATTGTGCCATCTTTATAAGCGCAATAATTCCCAAAATATATTTCTTTTTATCCGTTAATAATGGAATCAAGCATTGATAGCTGACGAAAATAGTTGTGGTAATCAGAACGCTTTTATAGATTTTCTAAATAAATCATTTTCGATATACAAAAACTCCAAAATTCCTACTGAATATGATTCTGAAAATAATTTAGAAAAAATAATTTACGACTATACAAACAATTTTAATAATACACTATCACTTGATTGTAATTCGAATGAACTAGTCTTTTCTGATAAGAGTGGTTTCTCAATGAAAATACAAAATACTCTGTCAAATTCGCAGGCCACATATGTCGAAAAACGTGCGCCTACAATTCATGATGATGGGTCGATGCTCTACAGTGCGGGAGATGTTTGGCAGGTAGATGGGGAGGCCCATACCTGCCTTTATCCAAACGCTGATCATGCCACATGGCAGGCTGATCTTGGTTTGCCGCAGCGCCCGGGTGACCAGTTCATTTCATCCCTTGCAGCGGCTTATGGAACGACCCGTCAGGTTTCGAGCTACACGGGGCCATTATTGGATGTTATTGCGGCCCGAAGCTCTGGTTCTTTGGCCATACCTATCGGGCAAGACGGTGAGGGCTACTTGTCGCGCTCCGAGCTTACGGCGGCTCAAGCTGGCGTGCCTGCTGGAACGCCGCTTTATGTTGCAAAAATTTATGATCAGAGCGGTAATGGCCAGCACATGACCGCCCCGGGTTATGATGGTACGGCTGCGAGCATTGCCGTGTGGAACCTGCCGCGTGTGGGGCAAAGGCGGCATGGGAAAGTGGATCTTGTGTCATGGGCGCCTGAGCCAGCGGCTCCGCAGCCACTGAATCTACCGGCGACGTTAGCGCTCTCGGCGAGTTCTGCGTCGGTTCTGCTTTATGGTGCTGTCTCGTCCTGCAATTGCCCGCTTTACACGGTCTATTCGCTTCTGGGCTTAGGGTCTGCTGCTGGGCAGGCTGTGACACTGACTGTAGGCGGTGGGGCGCAGACCGGGAGGCTTACCTTTTCGGATTATAATGCAGGAACAGTACTGGCGGGCTCTAGTCGGACTTTAAACGTCCACCAAGGTCTGATTGGGATGGCATTGGGCGGGAATGACAGCCTGACGCTACACGTTCCGACCATTTATACTGCCAGTCAGAAGCTCGCTATGGGCTCCGGCTTTAGCGCGCGTCAGTTCACAGGTGGTGTTTTAGGAGGCGCTCCCGCCGGGGGTGGAAATTCATCAGCCCTCCAGTTCAGTGGGCTGATCCTATTGAAAAGTGCCGTATCGGATGCGGACGTAAAAGCGGCTTATACGGATGCTTGCCGCTTGTACGACTGGACACCACAGATACGGAACCGTCTGGATTGTTTCGGGTCGTCGACCACGCAGGGCTATTTAAACAAAGATGGCTGGTGCTGGCCGCAGATGTTGGGCGATTATTTGGAGAAGCCCTTTGAGGTTCGATCCGTTTCAGTTGCGGGTTCCAAAGCCTCTGATTTTCTGAACCTTACTTTGGCCAATATACTGGCGGACGCAGCAGATAGCGCGCAATTGCGGCGGCGTCATGCCATTACCTGGTACGGCAATAATGACGTGAATGGCGGGCAGTCGATTGCCACGATTGTGGCGAATAATGCTCTGATTCACCAAAAGCTGCGGGCGGCCGGTTACGAAAAGCTGTTTATTTTGGGGCAGTATAATGCAGCCCTGAATGCAGCCATTCGGCAGGCTGTGGCAGACGGAACGATTGATGCTGACGCGTTCATCGACCCTTGGTCTGCCGCACCGATGAGCAATCATGGTGACAGGGCGCTTTACCATGATGGGACACATCCTACCGAGGCCGCTGACCGCCTTGCGGCGTCATTTATTGCGCGCGCGATCAACGCGCAGCTGGGGAATTGATATGGTTAGACTGGTTTCCGGGAATGTAGACCTCAGCGCCAGCCCTTGTGGATGGATGGCTCCAACAAGCAAGCAGCCTCAGTTTGCGACGTTTTATAACACTAAATTCGCGGGTTCTAACTTGGCAAGTGGCGGACTGCGAGCGCAGGTGGTTGGAGCCCCTGTTTTGACGGCGGGTATTGAGGGCAAGGAATTACCCTATTTAACGACTACCGGTGGTACACATTATTTGATGACCTCCGTGCCAGAAACGCCATCGGGAACAATTATCACGGTAGCTAGAATGATGGTGCCCCCCACAGGGAATGTGAATGACGGTGTTGTCGTGGGCAATTACGATGCAGGAAATACCATGCTTCTGTATACTGCAGCGACCGCGCCGGAGGGGGCGGTGCGGGGACGAATGCCCCAACTTTCCCCCGCAGGTTTTAATGCCGTTCCGCCGCTCAAAAGTCAGATGCGTGATTGGCTCTTATGTGCTCTGAGGTGGAGTTGCACGGAAAATGTGTCGAGCGGAACTGTCCAATGTATCACTTTGAACGCAAAATCATCTCAGACCGGAGCTGGGTTAAATGCGAAGTTGGGTACTAGTTATCTTTCTATTGGTTCCCAATCTTATTCCGTTAATACAAAAAATCAATCGGGTGTAATTGATCATGCTTTTACGGGAATATGGGATTACCAATTAAATGAAGATGAAATGGGAGACGTCGTAGGTATAATTAAAAATTGGGGTCTTAAATACGGACAAAAGATTTAAAGAAGATTTTTATTGCCGCTGGCCTGCTAAGGCCAGCGGTGGATAAGACTAACGAATAAATCGTGACAAGAATCCGCTCTTTTTTTCTTTATTTTCGTTGCTGTGTTTTTGAATTTTATTGTTGTGGTTATCAGCTTTTTCCGAAGCGAAGGAAGTTATGGCGGCTTCTTGATCGATGCAGGGATGTAATGAAAAGCTTTCCCATGTTAACTCAAATTGCGAGTGGAATATCATTCCGCCGCCGGGAGAAGACATGGCATAGCCATGAGGGGTTTTAATTCTGTAAATATTGTTCACAAGGTGATTAACGTGACTCTCATCTGTCGATTGTTCTTTATCTGCTAAGGATAGCGTTAGTAGGTCATTTCGATCAGAAAAATTGGTAAGCAGTATTTTTCCGTTATTAAAGTAGAGGTAGAAAATTTGTCCGTCCCAATAAGTAACAAGTGCAATGATATCGCCTATTTTTTTTGCATAGACTTTTGAACAAAAATCTCTCGATCCAAAAAAATAGTTATTTCCTGTTATGATTTCATCGATGAAGGAATACTCTATTCGAGCACCGTGAAAATCCATGATGCTAAAAAGATCTTTTTTGTATTCAGTAGAAACGGGTAGAATTTTGCTCTCTGCGACTGAGGATATCCAATGGTTCCGGAAAAATAATTCTACGACTGTAGAGGTGGATGATAAATTTTTTCTGATTAATCTATCCATTAGGATAGAAAAAATATACTGTCGTGAAATAATATCCTTGTATCCAGATTTTTTTTTCTGAATAAATTTCTTTAGCATTAAGAAGCAATAATAGGGGTGTCTTTCATTCCCAACTTCGAAAGATTTTATTATCCGGTTTTTATGGTTACGTCTTACTTTAGTAATAACGCTGCACGTGACTTCCATCTCGTCATGGGACATGGAATGGACAATATTTTTAAGGTTTTCTGAGCCATACAATTGGTCCAGAACTATATGTCCACAATGTGGAAATAAAACTTCATGGAAAGAGAATAAACTTTTCAATTTAATGACATTATATTTATCTAAATTGCTATAAGGGTCGTAACATATAATTACGTTACCGTTTGCATCATCGGCTTCGATGCATTGTCCTTTTTTAGTGTCGTCGTAAACTCTGTGAAATATGTCGATCATATTTCCGCTGAGCAGATGGTCTTTGATCGCGGGATCTTGAGCTTCGATTAGGTTTGGATCGATGGTCCATTTAGGGGCAAGGGCGAGTATCCGGTGTATATTTAGGAACTTTGAATATTTTATCGCTGGATAAGCCCCCATAGAAGGGCCTATAGCTATAATTTTTTCGTATTTACTAGATAATTCTTTTATTTTTGAGATGAAATGATCCATTTCATCATTGATGAACCAATTATCTATTTTTGTCGTAAGGCCGATCGCAGAGATGTTGTGTTTTTTAAAAACGCTTTCACCGAAAAAAGTAGTTTGAGCTAGGTGAACTTGATCTCTAGCGGTGAAGGTTAGGACGCAGTATGAGGTTTCGCCTTCGTGATGATGAAGAACCAGCTCCCGACCTTCCAGAACGATCATGAATATAATCCTAAAAAGAGTTATCTAAATTCTTTTTAAAGATAAATATGGACATTGCACAAGTTTAATCTGGTAACAGAGAAGTAGTTTTGTAAAGCAATTTATCAATATATTTTTCGGATTTTGGCGTGTATTTATCTGTTATATTTTCGTTATTTAAAATAAATATCGAGATTACTTCGGATTTATGATGCGATAAATTTTATTTGAGGTGTTAATATTATTAATTTTAAATTAAATAATATGAAGTTTGTTTAGAAAATATTTATGTAAAGCAATAATTTGAAATTTTTTGTTTGAAATTTAGTTATGAAGAAAACTTATGGGTGTGAATTTTTTATTTTTATTTAATCAATTGGAGTATGGTTTTGGGAAAATGTTGCAGAAATTATGAATTATTAATCAGGTGTGCTATAAATTTGTAACAAAAAACAATGTGCTAGGTTTGCTGCTGAACGAGAAAGGAAGTTTGAGCAACGGCAGGTATATGTGGCTTTGTTACTGTTTTCTTAGCGTGTCGTTATGTGGTGAGGATGTCGCGCTCTTAGCCTGTGTTGACAGCCCGCTAAGAACTGATGGGATATTTGCTTTAACATCGTAAGTCTCTTGCTGGAGGAAGTAATGCTCCTCTGCTCATAGGGTTTATTGTTTTAGTGGGGGCTGGGGCAAGTACAGAGCTTAACGTAGAGTGTCTTTTAAAGGCGGATGCCATGTTTGGGGCTGAGTAGGCATTACTTCAAGATCTAAAAGGTTCTGACGGATTGCTACGTATTTGTTCGGCATGTCTTTTGAACCAGTGAGTCGGTTTTGTTTGTTCAAACTTTGATTTCTGGCCGAAGACTTCTTATTGAAGGTGGGCTGAAATTTCTCTTGCTTGGTTTTAGCCTTCTCGGCTTCCATGGGGGAAATTGAGATTAATTTTCTCTTTTGCTAGGCATTTGCGCAGCAATCGGCTGACTGAATAGCCGTATAAAAATTCAAACGTGAAACGGGACAATATGAAGAAAGACTGGATGCGCCAAGTTGCATGTGCATCCAGTCAGGCATTGGCGGGGATTATTTAGGTGCTGCTGATTGTTGGGGTGGGTTCGTTAATTTGACGGGAGGGGAGGGCGGTTGAGGATCTGGCTGATCGCTTTCGACCGTGCTCCATGATTTAAGGGGTTTTTTGGTTTTTGTGCTTTTAGATTTTTTTACTGCTACCTTTTTGGTGGTGTTGGCAGATTTTGTATTGCTGCTTGTTGTGGATGTTTGTGCGCTAGCCGCATCAGTACCAGCTAAAATCAGTACAGATGAAAGGCAGAGTGCGGAAAAAAAACGAGGAAACGTCATGTGTTTTCTCCTTAAGGTTTTGAGGCCTAAGTTAATGGCAGCGAGATAGTGCTTACTGGCCATTATATACGATTGTAGACCTTAAGAACCTTGTTGTAGATCAAATAACAGGGGTGCCGCCTGTTACGGCGATGTTGGCGCCAGAAATATAGCTTGCTTCGTCGCTCGCGAGCATGACGTAAGGCGCGATCAGTTCTACCGGTTGGCCGGGCCGACCAAAAGGTGTGTCAGCGCCAAACTGTTCGACATGATCTTGGTGCATGGTCGCCGGGATTAGTGGCGTCCAGATTGGGCCTGGCGCGACTGTGTTTGAGCGAATTCCTTTTTCGCTTAGGAGCTGGGCCAAACCACCGCTGAAATTTTGGATAGCAGCTTTTGTGGCAGAATAGGCAAGCAGCCTTGGCTTTGGGGTATCGGCATTCACCGAAATGGTGTGGATAAGCGAGCCGCCCCGAGGCATGTGCTTCACCGCGTTGCGGGTTAGGCGGAAACTGGCACCGATGTTGGTGCTGAAGGTATCGTCCCATTCGTCGTCTGAGATATCTTCGAGTGCCAGTCGTTCGACTTGGAATGCCGCATTGTTCACAAGTATATCGATGCGCCCGAATTCTGATACGGTTTTTTCGATAATGTTTTTGCAAACGGTGCGATCTTTTAGGTCTCCGGGGAGTAGTATGGCGCGCTTGCCTGCCTTTCCGACCCAGTGAGCCGTCTCAAGGGCTTCGTTTTCCTCTTCCAAATAAGATATCGCGACATCGGCGCCTTCGCGGGCAAAGCCAATGGCAACTGCGCGGCCGATACCTGAGTCTCCTCCGGTGATGAGAGCCACCTTATTATTGAGGCGACCGGAGCCGTGGTAGCTACGTTCCCCGTGGTCAGGGAGGGGGGACATTTGATCTGTCCGACCTGGGATACTATCTTGCTGCTTTGTCTGGAAAGGTGGAAATGGGAAATCGTTCATGACGCTGGCCCTTCTACTTTCTTACGAAACGTATTTTCGGAATGAAAGTTTGGCTGCGCGTTTAATGAAAAACGCTTTCGATAAGTGTTAGTCGAAAGCGTTTCTACAAAGCCTCTAAAAGAGGAAAGGTACTAATTTTTTAAATACATAATACAGATTATTTCATATAATATTTTGCCAGTTGATTGAAATTTCGCCAACTTTTTTCAAAATATCCTCGTCTGACTGTCGTATATTTTCAGAAAATTCTGGATTTTCAAAATAGGCACTAACAATGAGTGGGCTTTTATTGTCAGGAGGGACGAGGAGGGCGAGGTCGTTTGTTTTGTTCCCGATATTCGGTCTCATGCCGGAACCAGTTTTATCGTAGCCTGTCCAGCCTTGCGGCAGGCTTGCGCGTATTCTCTTCAGCCCGCTCGTTGTTGAGTTCATCCACGTGAGAAGGTGCGATCGGCTCTCTGGTTTTAGCACATTGCCAAGAACTATTTTTTGGACGGTGGCGGCCATGGCTTTGGGCGTCGTACTGTTTAAGACCGTGCCCGGTGGAATAACATTGATGGTGGGTTCATAGCCGTCTAACCTACTGGTGTTGTCGCCAATATCACGCCAAAAGCGTGTGACAGCTTCAGGGCCACCAAGTTTGCTCAGCAAGATGTTTGCTGCGGCATTATCGCTTGTTGTTTGAATGGCTTCAGCAAGGCTAAAGATTGATAAGCGCCCTTTGTCGAGATTTTTTTCGACAATTGGTGAGTAAGCGACAATATCCTTCCTTTCTATAGGTAAGGTTTCCTGCAAATTTAAACGTCCGGCGTCGCTTTCACGAAGTGTCAAGGCCGCTAAGGAGAGCTTGAATGTAGAGCAGTGACAGAAACGCTCTTCCATGCGCCAGCCAAATTGACGGCCGCTACGGGTATCTAGCGCACACACCCCTAGTTTGCCGCCAGAGTTGTGTTCGAGTTGGTGTAGCTGTTCTGTAAAAGTCGAGGGCAAGGGCTCCGATAGAGCTGAGGTGGGTAGTAAAGCGCTTGCTAAAGCAGGGAAGATGAAATTACGTCTGTTAATCACAAATAATCTTCCCTGTTTTGTTGGAATCTTCGGAGTATTTTTACTGATCTCCGTAGATATTCACTCTATCACTCCTGTAAGTCATGATAATGTAAAGCAAATTTGTTATTATTGTGGCTTATTTTTCCAAGTGTTGGCGTGTTGAAATGCATGCCACTTACAAGAAGATTTTCGGAGCTTGCTTTTTCGAGGATTGTTTTGCGTGTCCGGGCGGCTTCAGTAGGATCGATATCGAACGCGATAGTGACCTCTGGGCGGGGAATTTGGATGTGTGGGAAGTGAACGATATCCCCCCAGATTAGTAGCGCCTCATTGCTGTCAGCAATTAAATATCCTGTATGCCCAATTGTGTGGCCGGGCAGCGGAATTGCCGTAATGCCGGTCAATATATCGGAGTGTGTGAAGGGAACGAGTTGCTCCTTGTAAGCGGAAAAGACATTTTGAGCTGCATCGAAAAATGGCCGAACGCCGTCCGGTGCCCCAGCTTTTATCGTGTCGTTTTGCCAAAAAGCGAGCTCATCTTGATGAATGAAAAATTGTTGTACGTTGGGCAGCGTGGGCGTGGCTGCGGCACCGGCTAAACCGCCAATATGGTCGGGGTGCGCGTGTGTTAGCAAAATGGTGTCGATTTCAGAGGGAGCAATCCCGCTGGCAGTTAGCG
>NZ_CP032486.1 GCF_006542335.1 Neokomagataea tanensis
AAGACGATTTTGACGGCTGGCGGGCAGCAGCCCGAACCCTCGCGGCTGCCCGTGTGCTCCCAAGCGATATAATTTGGCAAGTAGGAGCGCAGCCGACCGACCTTTTCGCGACGGAAGAAGTTGCAATCGGCGGTACCCCGCCATTTACAGTTTCGAAGCAATTTCTTTCCCTTGCGAGCCGTGTCGCGCTGCACAGCGACCCTGAACGTTTTACGCTGCTTTATACCCTGTTACTTCGCGTCTTGGATTGCCCATCAATCCTATGTGACCGTGCCGATCCGCAAGTGAGACGCATCGAGGGCCTTTCCCTCACCATCCGCCGCGACATACACAAAATGCGCGCCTATGTCCGTTTCCGGGAGGTTCTTGAGGGTAAAATGACGCGCTATGTCGCTTGGTTCGAGCCCGAGCACCATATCCTCCGCGCCAATGCGGCCTTTTTTGTCGGGCGCTTCACTAACATGCGCTGGTCTATCCTGACGCCCCGAGGTACGATTCATTGGGACGGGGCGGTTCTTTCTGAAGGGCCGCCCGCACATCGGGCCGATATCCCCTGCCGCGACCCGACGGAAATCGTCTGGAAGTCTTATTACGCTGCAATCTTCAACCCGGCTCGTTTAATGACCGGCGCCATGCTCAAGGAAATGCCGAAAAAATATTGGAAGAACATGCCCGAAACCGCACTCGTCCCCGATCTAATTGCTGGCGCTCGCAAACGCGAACTACGCATGATCGAGCGAGCGCATGCCATCCCCAACGTGATGCACCGAACTGACACAGTTGATTTGTTGCGCGCCGAGGCAGCGTCTTGCCGCCGGTGTCCGCTCTGGCGTCCGGCAACGCAGATAATCTTCGGCGAGGGGCCGCCGAACGCTGATATCATGGTTGTTGGCGAGCAACCGGGAAATCAGGAGGATAAAACGGGCTGCGTTTTTGTGGGCCCTGCGGGACAAGTTTTCGACCGGGCGCTGATCGCAGCCGGAATTGATCGGTCACAGCTATACGTTACCAATGCGGTTAAGCATTTTAAATTTGAGTTACGCGGCAAGCAGCGCATCCACGCCCGGCCTAACGTAACCGAGATTGATGCCTGTCGCTGGTGGATCGACCAGGAGCGTGCGCTAGTACGGCCAAAATTGATCATTGCTATGGGGGCTACCGCTGCACGGTCATTGCTAGAACACCCGGTCCGGATCGCTGATTGCCGTGGCAGCGCGATTGCTTTACCCGATGGAACGCCCTGCTGGATCACCGTCCACCCGAGCGCTCTTTTGCGACTTCCGGATGGCGTGGACATGGAAGCAGAATTTGATCGCTATGTGACTGATCTGCGGCTGGCAGTTAGAAGTCTAGACAGATGAGGGCCCCGAGCGGCAGGGTAAAGTCCTTTCGGTCGGACCTGGTCAGCAACTAGCAGACCAATCACACTTTCTGCCGCGATGCAATCGTCAGTATACGATTTATCTGCCAAATTTGGCTTACGTCGCGAAAGGGTCTGCGAATGGAAAAGGCAGAGGCAATCCGACGCCTCTAGCGACACATCAAGCGCGAATTTCTACCGTCTCGTGCCGGGTCATTGAACCCGAATTGTACGATTGAAGAGCAGGGAGGGATTTACACGCAGTACGCAACTGGGTTGTCCTTAATGACCCGCGCAATGCGAAATGTCGATTTATACATTGTTATACGAACAAGTATTTAGGTCATTTGCAAAAAAATAGGTAAATGATTTATATTTATAAACGTAGATATTTTTAATAAAGTCTTTGTTTATATCATCTATTAGGACTTCTTCAGGGACTTCACTCAAAAATTCTTTAGTTATTCTGAGGATAAAGTCATTAAAATGCTCGTCTGTAGGCACTCCCAAAATACCTTCTAGACATTGGGCTGCCGTTAACCTTCGGGGGCATTTCCCAAAAAGGTCCACTAACTCCAGCACAGTGTAGTAGAAAGTCTCAGGGTCATAACTCTGATCCCTCTGGGAAATATTTAGCAGCTGATGCAGATAGCTTTCTTGGATTTGAACAGACATTGGTCACCACTTTTGCTCAGAGAAAGTAAAATTAACTTTTAAACTAAGAGTTTCCGCAATTTTGCCAAAATTTGTGAAAAGGCCTTGTTGCAAAGTTTTATCCGCTGCCTGGAACCCTTATCAGTTTTAAAGCGGAGCTGGTCGTCTGCGCGATTTCAAGGGGGGGGGGTCATTTTCGTGGTGAGGTGATCCTATGGGCAGTGCGTTGGTATTGCCGCTATGGGATTAGCTACCGGGATTTGGAAACCATGCTGGCCGAGCGGGGCGTGAGCGTGGATCATTCAACAATTTACCGTTGGGTCCAGTGGTATGTGCTTGAGATGGAAAAGCGCCTTCTGTGGTATTGGAAACGCCCAGGCTTTTCCGGCAGTTGGCGGGTTGATGAGACTTACATCAAGATCAAAGGGAAATGGGCGATCTGTACCGGGCTGTCGGCGAGGGGGGTGATATGATTGATTTTTTCTTCTCACCGACCCGGAACGCCAAGGCTGCCAAACGCTTTCTGGGCAAAGCCTTGAACGGTCTGAGGGACTGGGAGAAGTGCGTCTCATCGAAAGACAATTCAGCCTCTAAATCGTTCGAAAATCAAAACAAACGGGATACCTGCGGCCTAAACCTAACTTTGTAACAGGGCCATTAAAACAGCGTCTAAGGCCCCGCCGCATGAAAGCCGCTCGAAAACAGTTTGAACGGTTTTCCAAAAAAGTGTGACAGCACCGATTTTACAATTGCGGCATTCCGCCATGAACAGGAAGTAGAGCTCCTGTCGTGTAGGTATTGTTCGGATCTGCCAAATAGACATAGGCTCCAGCCAACTCAGCCGGCTGCCCGGGCCGTCCCATCGGCGCTTGAGAGCCAAAACTTTCATGCTGCTCGGCGGGCATTCCTGTGGCAATAAACGGTGTCCAGATCGGACCCGGAAGCACGGAGTTTACCCTAATTCCTTTTTCAACAAGGCTACCGGCAAGGCTGACTGTAAAATTAGCAATTGCAGCTTTAGTCATGGAGTACGGAATAAGAATAGACATCGGAGTTCTCGTATTTACCGAAGACGTATTTATAATGGATGCACCAGGCTTTAGGTGTGGCAATGCTGCTTTCGTCAAGTAAAACATTCCGTGTATATTGGTATCAAAATGGCAGCGCCACTCTTCGTCTTCAATATCGAGTAAATCTTTTCTTGGATGTTGAAAAGCTGCGTTATTAACGAGAATATCGATTCCACCAAGTTTTTTGACTGTTTCATCGATCCAATCAACACAAACAGTTTTTTTTCGGATATCACCTGGCAGTAACAGGCATCTGCGACCAATTGCTTCGATAGATGATGCAATATTTTGTGCATCTTTTTCTTCAGCGTCGAGGTAGGCAAGAGCTATATCTGCACCTTCCTTTGCATAGGCGATCGCTACGGCCCTCCCAATCCCAGAATCACCGCCGGTGATTAATGCAACTAGTCCCTTTAGACGTTCACCGCTCTGATAGCTATCTAACCCATAGTCAGGTTCAGGCCCCATATTAGCCGATAGACCGGGAAAATCTTGCGGTTGCGTTTTAAAGGGAGGACGTGGGTAGCGGTTACGTGGATCGATGAGCGTCATTAGAAAAGCCTTCCAGAAGCGGACGTACCAATCTAAAACGAATTACTCGACAAACAGTTCTAAATTCATAAAAAAGCAAATAATAAAGATAATTATCCAAAACGAAATAAAGGTCGTACTTTTTATTAAAAATCATTCAAATCATAATATAACTTCAAATTTTCAATGCCGTATTATAATCATAGCTCATTATTTCAATTTTATTGAGGCCATTATGCACATCATACACTAAATGAAATCCCTATTATCGATCAATGATAGCAGTCTAGTGTTTTATTATAACGCTGCTTTTCCGAGTTTGCGGCAACTGCCAGCCAATGACCATAGGGCGAAGAAATCAATAATAAAAGCAGTTTGAACAAAACCTTGTTGTGTGGAAACATAGGTAAGATCCGACCCCCATAATGGGTTTTAAGTACCCCCTAAAGTTGACCGTAAACTATATCCTATGGGCGAATTCTAGGTGTTGCATTAAGCGTTCGACCATACGGTGCGTCGCTAGACCTTCTGGCGTTTCAGCTTGATGTCGGACTTTACAAGCTCCGTACACAAATACTCTCGTTCCAAATCTGCAGAGTACGTTGGACAAGCCAATCATTTCTTTAAACGCGTGCAGATAGTACGCCTTGGCGGAAGCGGCGAGCGTAATAAATCGGTGGTGCAATCGGTAAAAGCTTGCAGAGTGACCCGATATCATAAGTTTGGCGCTGCTCATCAATAAAGGACGTCATGGTTTGAAGTAGTGGCCGCGTTCCAACTGAGCAAAAATACGCTGACGTCCCACGTAAAATCTCACTCGTTTGACGCAGTTCTAGGTTCTCCCGCTCCAATTGGCAGACCTGCGTGAATATTCAGCTTTGGGCTATCAAACACACCGCAACATACCGCAAGGTGTGGTTCTGTTCCTCTCTCAAAACCATGCGTGCTCCGCGCTCACGAAATTAAGACGGAAAACACTTCGTATTCAAATCAACTCTGTCTCTGCGAACTTTCAGTCTCCAGAAAATCCTGGGCAGTTCAAATCCTGCGACGGGGCCCGCCTCATAACCTGACAGTTGAGTCGAAAAACGGAACGATCCCGGACGCCAGCGCGTTGAAAAAAAATGATTATCTTTCCATTGCCACGTCATCTTCGTCGCCCGACCTTCGCCCTCCTCTACACAGCAGGGCTCGCGAGTGTAGGCACAGCGCTAGGACAAGATGCGTCGGCCGCTCGCGCGGGTAGCTATGCGCCAGGTTCGCGAAGCACTGCGTCGATGGACGGCACCTTCCAGAGCGTTGTCGGGCAAATCCCGTCCCCAAGCCAAACGCTCTTGAGCAAAACAGGTAAAACGTTCCGCGTCGACTATAGCGGCCAGATCAGCGGACCGGACCGCCATCATATTCCACCGGGCTGCGTGCGCGCATTCTCACCCACCCCTACCCGTGCGACGGCCACCTCAGGACGATCACAGCTCGTCCAGCCCGCACACGGCAAAGCACCCCCAAAGGGAGATGCCCTACTGATCGGCGAAATCCCCTCCCCCGACACGGCCATTTTCTCCGGGCCGGTGGTGGTCGTCAACGCCAGCGATGGCCCGTCAGGGCTCTATGTGGTGCCCGATCACTGCGATGACGGCCGACCTGTGCGCGCACTCACGACCGCCGCAAGTGCGGTGGCCTCGACCGGCGGCAATCCCTTCGCCCTAGCAGGCAATCGTGGTAACTTGCGCGACGGGCTGCACACCAAACTACTCACCTCAGGCGATGTCGAGCTTACACCATGATGCTCCGCCCCTGCCTCCTTGCCCTCCTCGCCTTACCTGCCCTTCTCTCAGGCACAGCCCGTGCCCAGAAGGCCGTTCCACGCTTCCCACAAGCCTCCGTCCCGCATATGGATCCTGACCTGCCACGCACGCTGCAAAACGTATTACCCTCGGAGCCAGGATCGTTCCATCCCCCGCCGCAACCGCAAGACGACGCCCCTCTTCCGAGCCCTGACCCCACACCCGTTCTCGACGCCCTACGCGGCATTATCGTCACGCGCGCTGATGCTACGCCGAAACAGGAGGGCAATCTCGCGATCAGCGCAGCGTCGCTCGGTCTTTCCTCAGAAGAACGCGCAGACCTCAATGCGCTGCTCGCCCCGTATCTCAACCGCCCCGCCAGCCTGGAGACGTTCTCGAAGCTCGAGAGCGCGGTCACGCGCTGGTATCGCGGGCGCGGCCATGCCTTCGTGTCGGTTGCGGTTCCACCACAACGCATCCATAATGGAATGCTTACAATCACCGTGCTGGAATACAAAATCGGCAAGATCGACGTAATTGGAAATCGCTGGTTCGCGGCATGGCAAATTCGTGCGCGCTCGGCCCTAAAATCCGGCGATATTCCCACTCTCCAAAGCCTGCAAGGCGATCTAACATGGGCGAATGCGAACCCCTTTTTTACCGTTGATACCCTTTTTCGTCCTGGCAAAACGGTTGGCACCACTGATGTCGCGCTTGACGTGTCCGACCGCTTTCCGGTCTACGCGTTCGCCGCTTATAACAACCAGTCAGACCCCACGACCGGCCGCTTGAACTGGAATCTCGGCGTGACATGGGGCAACGCTTTCGCGTTGGGCCAGACAGTGTCCTATCAATACACCCGCGCTGACAGCGGGCGTTCGACCTCGCATCTGGGAAGTTGGTCGATCCCGCTGCTCTCCCTGCGCGACCAAGTCCTAATTTTTGGCACCTATTCCTCGACCGCTCCCATCGCGCCGCCGCCCTATACCAATGCCGGCGTCTCGTCGCAAATCTCGATCCGCTACGAGCACAATCTGCCCCACATCGTGCTGGGCAGCGGCTTCGGTATCGATGGGTTGTTGCGTCTGGGCTTCGACTGGAAGGAAACCATGTCCGACCAGTACAAAAACGGGCATCCCATCGTCCTCGCCACGGCTGATACAACGCAATTCGTGGTCGACTACACAGGCTCCTTACAAGACCCACTGGGCAAGACCGAAATCCACAATATTTTGGCCTATGGTCCGGGCGGGCTGATCGGCCATACTAGTGCCTACGCCTATGACATGATCGTCCCGCACGCCAAACCCGATTACGTCTATGACCGCCTGACCCTGACGCGCACAATCTCCCTCCCCGCAGGTTTTTCGTCCACCACCACCCTTACCGGCCAGCTTGCAACCCATAACCTGCTCTACAGCGAACAACTCGAGGCGGGTGGCATCGGGACCGTGCGCGGCTATTACGTCAACACCTCTTTCGGCTCCGAAGGCGCACAGGTCAGCGAGGAAGTGCATGCACAGCCGCTTTCTATCGCCAAGACACTAAACCTCGGCGCAGGCTTCGCTGACAAGGAAACACTCGGCGTATTTTGGGACTGGGCGGAGAACAGCCAACGCCGCGCCGCAGAAGGCTTCGGCAACAAGACCGGTCTTGCAAGCGTGGGTATCGACCTTAACAGCACGATAAATCGCGTCACCAACATCAATTTTGATATGGGGTACCGCCTGCGTGCCCTCCCCGGCAGTCACGAGCACGGCAATTTCTGCGATTTCGCTGTTGTTATGGGTTTCTAACGAGATGGTTCGACAGAACCGTTGCTTATCAGGCCATCCATAATACCCGAAAAGGCCCCGTCGCAAAATCGGGTGGTGCCCGTTTATTTTTATGTCAAACGGTTCAGAAGCTGAATTACCTTTTAATCGGACGCTTTTCATCCCATGATGCCCTCTTTGAATCAGAGGAGTTCAGCTTGTCCCTTTTTCAAGGCCTGAATAACCTAAAATCCTCGATCGTCCTGGGTTTCTTTCAGTTTTTCGCCGTTCTGGGCTTTGCCCAAAAGTATTCGACAGCCTTAATGTTCGGTGTGAGTGTGAGGAAAGATTCGTATCATCGTCTTCGCCGTCTGCCCAATAGCAATATGCCCATTTCCCTCTGATCTTGATGTAGGTTTCATCAACCCGCCAGCTGCTGGAAAACCTGGACATTCCAGTACCAGCGCAAGCTGTTAGAAGCTAACGGCCCCGCCAGTCGTAGGTCGGTTTATCTCCGAAGCCTCCACCACGTTCAAAAAAATGGCGCTGACCGAACAAACGCCTCTCCACTTCAATCGGGCAAATTCAGCCCCTAGTGGATTTCTGAAAGACCTACCGCTATGCTAAAATGCGCCTTTTTGACTGCCAGCTTCATAACCGTCATAGCCCAAGCCGCGTCAGCCGCGCAGCCTAACACAATAAAGATCCCTTCACCGCACCTCACCGCCCCCCAGGCGCAGAAACGCGTCGAAGCATGGATCGACACTCTGCGTAAAACTGCTATAGCAACGCAGAGATCCTGTAGAAAAATGGCTGAAAATGGCCCTTTTCATTATAGTTTGACCGCCACCTCGGCCATAGGTCCAAACAACGTGATCTCTTATAGCGTGCATGAGGACATGACCTGCGGCGGCGCGCATGGCACGTCCAAGAGAAGTGCAATGAGCTTCGACACAACAACTGGCGAAACGATCAATCTTCTGACCCGATACCACCTGACGAAAGTCGCAGCCCTTGCCGCTGCTGTGAAGGCTTATCCAGGCCCGAGTGAATGCAAGTCTTATCTCCAGAGCCCGCCTATGCAGGACGCCTATGATTTCGAAAGCGCCGCCCTAGCACTTAACGGCCTCGCTATCTCGATTACATTCAATGCAGGCGCGGCAGAGAGCTGCGGAGCAACCCCGGCAATCATCCCGGTCACCCAGGTACAGTACGGAACGCCGGAGGAACACTCCTTCCAAGACTACAGCGGTACGATCGGCCAAATACCCATCGCCGTCACATTCGGAATTGTGAACAGCAAGATTATAGAGGGTAGCCACTATTATTATCGTAAGTTTCTTAAGGACATCCCGCTAACCGGTACTGCATCATCAGAAATCACGTTAATTGATACTTCTGGGGGCACCTTTAACCTCCATCCTGTCGACAACGCCAACCAGCCCACCACGCCGGACAGTAGTACTGGCCTCGTAGGCACCTGGACCGCAAACGGCCATACTCTGCCGGTCAAGCTCTCCAGTGAAAGTATCGGAATCTTTGCGCCTGGACACCGCTACACTCGTATCACCAACAAAACCGACGCGCAGTTCGAGATGCCCATTAAAGGTTTCTACACTGCTGCTTTGGCTAATGACCCAGTTGCTGCGGCCCGCTTCGTGGCCTTTCCCCTCCGGATCAACGTAGGCCCCGGCGCGTATAAAAAGATTCCGAATGCCACTCTCTTCAAACAGAAGTGGACCCAAATTTTTTCTGTTAAATGGTTAAAAAACCTAGCAAAATCCTCACCGCACGACCTGTTCACAACCAACGGCTATGCCATGATCGGCAATGGCCTAGCCTTCTTCAATGAGGAGGGTCTATCCGTTGTTAACAAATGAAAAGCGGGGCTTTAGCTGCTTCGAGAAATACCTCGAATATAAATTGCCCAAGGATGAATGAGTAAAACAACTACCGTCTCTGCCCCGACTTTCTAGCAAATTGCGGCTAGTACATGCAGCTTTGTTCAAAAAGAGGGTTGCGGGGAGGCTCTGTTACGAAGCTGACTTTGTACCGGCAAAAAGTAGTAACTATAAAACTTCGCAACAGAGCCAAGAGGAGGAGCCTATTAGCCAACCGCTAATCGGACTAGCTAATGCAGCATCTCTTCTTATTTTTAAGCTACCGACAGTTTCCCAGTTATTCGTTTATTCGAGGCAAGGTAAGGGCCGGCAGAGATTACTTGAATAGCGAGTATGCCGGAACTTTTAAGCCCGGAGCCAAACGGAAGAAAAGCTTCTCCGTTTGTCCAGCGAGACGGCTCGTTTTCAAAGCAGTGCCATCCGCTGAGGTTCTCGTTTTGAAGGTGTTCCGTAAGAGCTATTGTTTGATCCGCAGAAAACAATGAAATCTCACCGATACAAATGCCTAATTCACGTCGATCATCTACAAACGGTCCTGCCGTATCGCAAGGGCGACTGCTATTGGACATTACGAAGACAGCGTCAATTTTCTCGGGGAGCAAAAAAACAGCTTTATCAGCAGATCCTCGCAAAGGTTTAATAATTTGCCCTCGTTCGGTTCTGAGGTAAAGGTTCGTTTCTTTTGTCAGAGAAACGGTTTTTTTTCCGACATTACCTTTTGCGCTTAGAGCACGTTCATTGATCTTGCGATATATCGGCTCCACAACAACCTGGGCCACGCTAAGCGGCGCAGCAGCATCCCGCTCCCATGTCTTTATACTTTGTTGCTGGCATCCAAGAAAAAACACAGTTCCCTCTTGTGAAAAGGTGTCACGACTACCTGTATCAAGATAGCTTTCCGTTAGCATGCCATCTGCTTTAATGACGGAATGTTTCTTCGTTTCAATATGAAAGTATTCGTAAGAGGAAAACGATTTATCATAGTGAATAGAAAGGCCGTTAACGAGCATTCTTGCAGGTACAAATTGTCCTTCAAAAAATAAGCAGTGCTCTGATGTAACGAGGAGGTCTTTGAAAGGAACGCCGTCAGAAATTGCATTTTGTTCTATACGAACAGGATAACCTGCTTCGTCATCGTACTTACCATGGTGAACAACGGCATGCGTACTGCCAACCCATATTAAATTATCTACGCCTGCTATACCACTTGCATTGTAAACGATTATCTCATCGCCTATGCGCAGGTCTTCAACTTTTACATAACCATTCGGGGTTTCTATTAACGAGCCTCGGAGGAAGCAAGCTAGGGTGCCATACCCGTAAGAAGTACTACCGTTAACACTGATACTTTTGTTGCCTTGTCCCGGGAAAACGTTACCGTCGAAAACAAATTTGAATGAGCCCGCATTTGTAGCCCCCATTCTGACTGTTAATGTCGTTTTATTTGTTGTTGAGTTATAGGAGTATGAAACAGTTTTTCCCGACAAGCTGCTGTTTGTAAAGTTTATCCGCACCCTGTTTCCGGTTTTACCTCCTGCCGACGATATATTGAATGTTTGTTCTCTTCCCGAGTAAAGACCAGCGTTTAGGTTTACTTGAATAGATGTATTCTGAGATACAGATACATTGTAAGTATTTGAACTTTGTCTCGAAGCACCGCTTGTACTGACTGTAAAGCTACCATCGTTAACTGTGTAGTTTTTTTGGTTGGAGTTCCACGTCGTCATGCTCTTAATACTCCACTTATAATCTCGTAATAACGAGAAGTAATACTGTGCATTTTCTTGAAACTTACGGCCCCGCATTTTTATGTGGGGCCGTAAGAGACGTTTTTCAGGCTGTGGCACGCAGCACTGTTTGCTGCACTTCACGGAGATACGGGCCTTGCGACAAGATTTGCAGGGTGAGCATGCGGGGCTCTCCTTGTGTCGCTGAACCAATGTGGAGCGATGCGGCACCATTGGTCCATCTACGCCCCAATGCGTCGCTTTCGTACCATCCCTTACGAGCTAGACTTGTTTCCGTGACATTGAGCGATACAGTCTTGTAAGCGCAGAACAACTTTGCCTCGCCAACAAGGACACCGAGTTCGCGTCGGTCATCCATGAAAGGACCGATGACGTCTGAAGGGCGGCTTGTTCGTGAGGCTATAGTCACCGTCTCAACGTTATCGGGCAGCATAAACATATGATACGCACCACTGATGCGGCTAGCGCGAATGACTTCTCCAGTTTCGGTCGCCAAGTGCAAATCTGCATCGTCTACTAATGCAGGTACTGAAGGAACCAACCCGGTACGGTCGACCAAACGACGGAATATGGGCTCCACGAAGGCGCGGGAGGTATCCAGGGGTAGAAAATCCGAGCCAACCTCACAACGATCCGACATTATGCTTGTCACATAATGATTTTCAAATTGGTCACGGTTTCCTGTATCCAGATAGCTTTCCGTCAATGCTCCTTCGGCCCAGATGGGCATATGTGTGTCAAGTTCAACGTGGTAGTAGGTGTAAGCATTAATCGAGCGATCAAGATAAATAGATATTCCATTCACAAGCATACGGGCTGGCACAAGTTTTCCATCAAAGACCATGCAGTGCTCTTGTGTTACCAAGAGATCCCGGGCGGGTACGTGATCGGCTAGAGCCCCGGCACAAATACGGACCAGCCAGTTGGCTTCGGGGTTAATTTGTTTGGAGACGTCAATCGACCGGTGACCAAGCCATTTTAGGGGCATGGCCCCTTCAGGAGTCATAACCATAGAGCCCGGTGCAAGAGTTTCAACGGCTGCTTCACCACTCGGTGTCTTAATCAAAGTCCCTTCCGCAAAACAGGTCGTGTAAATGGTGTTGCCATGACCGTCGTCTTGAAGTTCGTAGCCATAAGTGCTCGCGCCTGGGACTTTAAGAGAATAATCTCCATTGGTTGTTGCGATTGTTATTCCGCTGGCCGTAGTCGTTACGCTTTTAATGCTCGCTTTTGGAATAGATGCTAGCTCGATTTTATCATTAGGGGACCAGCCAGAAATAGTGTTTGTAGGCATGTTGGTGCCGCTGATTGTCAGCTGAGCCCCGTTGCCGGCCAAATTAATCGAACCCGTCCCAGCAGTGCCATTTAAAATTAGCGTACCCCCTGACGAGACCGTTTGCACGCCCGAGATTATCCCACCTTCGGCAATTTTTGTAGTTCCCCCTGCAAGAATGACGGTACCAGACACTGTACCACCACTCTCGATCACTAACGTGTTACCGGATGTTACACCGAGGGAGCTGCTATTATTATTGCTCCAGGTAACACCGCTGTCGATTTGTATAGTACCTCCGGTCCCGTTACCGAAGCGGTTATTGGACGGGGTGGCACCTCGGGCGATCTCAAGTTTCCCACCTTCCACGAGATTTGCTGACCCGGTCGCGCCGGACCCTAAGTACAATACCCCCCCGCTTTGGATAGAAACACCACTGGTTACTGAATTCGCGCCGGATCCCGAGGCGACAAGCGTATTGCCCGCACCGGAAACGATACCGCCTGAGACAAAACCATAATTGGTGACTGTGCCCGAATAAATTGTTCCGACGGAGGCGCTCAAACGGCCACCACTTGCCACAGTTTCGAGACCAGCTAAATTGCCGCCTGACTGAATAATTACGGTTGCGCCCGAATTTACATTCGAGGCTGAAAGCAAACCCCCTGAAGATACAACGGTTGAACTCGTTAAAATTCCGCCACTCGAAACGTTAACGGTACCGCCGTTTTGTATATTGGCACCTTGGAGCCTTCCACCCGATTTTACATCTATGGTTACTGCAGAGCTAACCACTTTCGTCAGTAGTGTATCGAGATTTAAAAGATAGCCGCTATTGACGACAACATCTGCGCCAGCCTGGAGAGTGGTGTTGACGGTCGTTCCGGAATATAGTTCGAGCTTGCCTCCGTCCCCAACAGTGGTGTTTGACAAGGTCCCGCCTGAGAGAATGATGCTACCGCCATTACGAGTATTCCCGCTGTTTAATACGCCAGCAGAATAAACAATAGCAGTATTCCCGCTGGAAAAATAGTTGCCGGATCTTAGCGTGGTTGCTCCACCGCCCGGCCCCAAAATCAGCGTTCCACTTGATCCTATCACATTGACCGTATTTAAGCGCCCCGTCCCGAGCGTCAATGTTCCGCCACTGATGGTCACATTAGATGCGCTGCCAACGCTTCCCATGATCGTTGCAGAAGCGCCGCTTCCAATCGTCTGACCAATAATCGTAGCTCCAGACGAAACTACCTCAGTAGTTCCTGCTCCAGACAAAAGGCCGCCAGATATAGCCCCTCTTATTACGAGATTGCCTTCATATATCGCGCCGGCAGCTCCACTTAAGATGCCTCCCGACAGGACAGTTGCTCCATCTACACTGCCGCCTGAGTCAACATTATACCTGTCGCCCCGCGAAATTGTTATTCCTGAAACAATCTGCCCAGAAGAAACCGATGTAGTAGCCATAGCTCTTATTCCACAGAAAAATTACGTTACATTCACTTATATATAACAAAATATAACAAAAGAAGAAAAAAATCGATTCTTTACTTTGTTTTGTAAAAACAAACTAAAATAAAATATTTTATTTAAGAAACTTTTACCGAAACTATAAATAATAAAACAAAACTCATTAAAAAAATTCAGCACTATATATAATATACGATGTATTTATTATTATTTTTTGGCGCGAAGAATTGTCTCAATAATAGATATATCATTATTTTTACTTAATAATTCTGGAGAAAGAAATATCGTTCCCGGTGGACGACATTTCTTGAAAAGGCCCTGTTGCAAAGTTGAATATCCTGTTGGAAACCACTGCTGGTGTTAGCGTAGGGTTTGGCAGATGCGTGATTTCAAGGGGCGTCATTCTCGTGGTGAAGTGATCCTATGGGCAGTGCGCTGGTATTGCCGTTACGGGATCAGCTACCGCGACCTTGAAACCATGCTGGCCGAGCGCGGTGTGAGCGTGGATCATTCAACAATTTACCGTTGGGTCCAGCGCTATGCACCCGAGATGGAAAAGCGCCTTCGGTGGTATTGGAAACGCCCAGGGTTTTCCAGCAGTTGTCGGGTTGATGAGACTTACATCAAGATCAAAGGGAAATGGGCGTATCTGTACCGGGCTGTCGGCAAAGGCGGTGATACGATTGATTTCTTCCTCTCACAGACCCGGAACGCCAAGGCTGCCAAACGCTTTCTGAGCAAAGCTTTGAACGGCCTGAGGGAGTGGGAGAAGCCTGAGACAATCAATACGGATAAAGCCTCAACCTACGGCATAGCCATCAACGAACTCCAGAAGAACGGTAAGCTTCCCGACACGGTGAAACACCGTCAGGTGAAGTCTCTGAACAACGTGATCGAGGCCGATCACGGCAAGCTGAAACAACTGATCCGGCCGGTTCGTGGCTTCAAAAGCCTGAAAACCGCTTATGCGACGATTAAGGGTTTTGAGGTCATGCGCGTCTTAAAAAAGGGACAAGCTGAACTCTTTCAGCTATAGATTTGTCATATGTTATGAGGTCAGGATTTGGTTATGTTTCTAGTAAGGATAACGCAGCTGTAGCAAAGCACCAATTATGGAGCAGTTTCCGTACAGAAAACTATAAAGAAGCATCAGATAATATAAAACAAATTTTTGGAATTAAAGATTCTCGATCATTAGATAATATGAGACTTCTTGGATAAGTAGAATGATTAAAATTTTCTTAATTATATTTATAATAATATTCAATCCAATAAATAATTTTTGTGATTACAAAAGGATTCCTATTTCTTTAAAAGAAATAATAGCAAAAATACCTAGAAGGTTTAATTCGAATACAAGGTTTTCAGATATAGATTTTAATGATTATCTGATGTCTCTTTCAGGTATAGAATATAATAATTTCTCAGATTGCGAATTTAGTTTGTTAAAGACAAAATATTTTAATAAATTATCTAAAAGTACTAAGGATGATATTATATCTACGTACAAAACGGCTGAATCAAATACTGTTCCAAATGGAAATCAGGAAATTTCCAACCGCGTATTTTTTACAACATGCCAACCAAGAGCGTGTACTGGCACCTTTGTAGGCCACATATTTTCACGTGAAGGTGAGTTAATTGGTATTTTAATCATGACGCCATCGTCATTATCGAATGAACCTTCTAAGGATCAAAAGAAAAATACAATACCAAGTGACCCTGTAGAAGGGTGGTCTTCTTTAATTAAAAACCCTAATAATGAATTTATTTGGGATGTAGAAGGGTGGATTTCTCTAAATAAAAATTTTAACAATAAATCAAATTGGGATTTTATAAAGGAATATGTAAGTAAAATACAAAAAGATTCGTCTTTTAATATGATTAATTTACATAATATTTCTGATTAATATTGGAGAGTTCGAAGAGCCCTTGATTGATTGCCCTTGCGCTTGATTTCTGGTTCCTGGTCCTGATTTTCACCCTGCGCTTTGAGCAAAGAGAGGGTTTCATACTCTGGATTGCTACGGAGCGGCGTTAATCCGCTCCAGAAGGAGAAAGCGGCGTATATTATGGACGATATTGGCCAGATCGATCCTCATAGTGGCCCGTGTGACACCGACAGTTCGGATCAGCAGTCCCGTCTGTGATTTCTGATCGGCAAAGACATGCTCGACGCGGGATCGGATCACCGACTTCCCTGCATTGGACCGCTGGATATGCCGCGGCATGGGTCTGAGGTGCGGCTTCTTCCTGTGAACCTTTGAGACAAAGCCCTGCCTTTCCATGAAGTCCTCATTGGCTTTTGAGCGATAGGCTGTATCTGCCCAGACGGTTGAGGCCGTATTGGTTTTATCCAGCAGGCCCTCTCGTAGCCTGGCGCCATCACTGGCGGCGGCATCCGTCGTCTTCCATTTCCGGATGAGCCGAAACTTCCGGTCGATGGAGACGTGGGATTTGTATCCAAAGAACGGGATAGCGAGATCCGTTGCGGGTATACTCCCGTCGTCCTGCCGCTTTGCTTTGGTGAACTTCAGTGTCCAGCGCGCATGGCGATCCTTGTGGGACAATTTGGATGGCTTGTCCTGCCAGTTTTCAGGAATACGCCCTGCCCGGAGGTCGGCTTTCTCAGCATTGGTATTGCGCTGCTTTGGAGCCGCTACGGGGGATGTCACGTTAAGTTTTTTGCTTTGAGTATGGTTGTATTTGAGTGATTTCAAGCTGCGAGAATAGTCACAGTATTCCACTGCGCGAAGGCTTGGAGACGATGAATGTGTCGTGCGAGAGCATTGGCGTTAGCGGCGGGTGGAACGAAGAGATTACGGACGATAGAGAAGACGGTTAAGAACCTCTGACACCCGCCCGGGGATCGGAATCTTTGCATGATCCGTTCCCGTTTTCGCAGTGGTAAATGGCTGTTTTCCGCTCGATTGTTCAGCCCTTTGTGGGAAAGATGCCGAACAGACAGACGAAGTTTACGCTTCGCGGCCCCATACGATTTCAGCTTATCTGTGATCATCCGCCGGGGACGCACACCTTGCTGGCGCAAAAGGCGTGTCAGCAAACGCTTGGCGGCCTTGGTATTGCGCCGTTTTTGTAAGATTTCATCAAGGATATAGCCGTCTTGACCGACAGCGCGCCAGAGCCAATGAATGTGGCCGCCAATCACAACCCTAACTTCGTCCAAATGCCATAAATCACCACGTTTGGCGCGTTTGCGGCGCAAACTGCGAACATACTCCGCACCAAACTTCAGGTTCCAGCGACAAATCGTCTCATACGACACCACAATCCCACGTTCGAGCAGCATTTCCTCAACCAAACGAAAGCTCAATGGAAAACGGAAATACAACCATACCGCATGGGCTATCAATTCACGCGGAAAACGATGCCGCTTGTAGCTCAATGGTATTTTACTCATCGCTGCCATCTAACACGGCGGGGTTAATGTGACATCACCATGGGATATTCAACGTCTTGGCCAGCCAAAAGGAACAATAAAAAAAGAATGGCGTGATATTGCTACAATTTCGATAGGTATTTACGCTGCAGCGAGCGGTATGAGTTTTAATGAAATAATGAATATTCAAACTGCTTATGTTAAAGTATTTGGTGGTACCTGGCTTGACGAGAAAAAAGATTCTGTATGGAATTACATTCCAGAAAAAAACGTACAAAATACTAAGATAGGGTTTGATCTTTATCGGAACGGTCTAATTAAATGACAAATTTTTACTGCAATATTATTTTTATAGTTACTGTAACAATGCTATTGATAAGTGCTTTTTTTAATTGGGTGAACTATGATTATTATATTTATAGTAAGGAAATATATAATTTTTCAGATAAAGGAATAAAAATAAGTATTATCGAAGTAGATAGTATATTTAATTATAATTTTATATTAAAAATTAGGTCTGTAGATTCTGATGACAATACAAATTTATTTACTAAAAAATCCAATATTGGATCAAAGGATTTCGATGAAACAACTTCTTTCAAAATATCAAAAATTTCTGAAGGAAATTACCAATTAGAATCACATTGGCTTAATATGAAAGGTAAAATTACATATATTGTTGGCAAAAAACAAGTTTCTGTAATTTATGATTGATACCAATGGACGGTGGGCCCGGTGGGGCTGTTGCAGAGTTTGACCGGCCCTGTTGCAAAGTTAGATTTGGGTCGCGTGGGCCCCATTTGTTTTTATTTTCAAACGGCTTAGAAGCTGAATTGTCTTTCGATGAGACGCACTTCTCCCATGATACCCTCTTGGAACTGGAAGAGTTCAGCTTGTCGGTGGGTGATGTCACGTTAAGTTTGGTCTACTAGATGACGCCGATGAGTAAAATACCATTGAGTTACAAACGGCATCGTTTTCCGCGTGAATTGATAGCCCATGCGGTATGGTTGTATTTCCGTTTTTCATTGAGCATTTCGTTTGGTTGAGGAAATGCTGCTCGAACGTGGGATTGTGGTATCGTATGAGACGATCCGTCGCTGGAGCTTGAAGTTTGGTGCGGCGTATGTTCGCAGTTTGCGCCGCAAACGCGCCAAACGTGGTGATTTATGGCATTTGGACGAAGTCAGGGTTGTGATTGGCGGCCACATTCATTGGCTCTGGCGCACTGTCGACCAAGACGGCTATATCCTTGATGAAATCTTACAAAAACGGCGCAATACCAAGGCCGCCAAGCGTCTCCTGACCCGCCTTTTGCGCAAGCAGGGCGTGCGCCCCCGGCGGATGATCACGGATAAGCTGAGCTCTTACGGGGCCGCAAAGTGCGAACTCCGTTTGTCTGTCCAACACCTTTCCCACAAAGGGCTGAACAATCGAGCGGAAAACAGCCATTTACCGCTACGAAAACGGGAACGAACCATGCAAAGGTTCCGATCTCCGGGCGGATGTCAGAGGTTATCAACCGTCTTCTCGGCCGTCCGTAATTTCTTCGTTCCACCCGCCGCTAACGCCAATGCCCTCTCACGACACATTCATCGTCTCCAAGCCTTCGCCCAGTGGAATACCGCGACTATTCTCACGGCCTGAATCCGCTCAAAACCATACGTATTCAGCTCACAAAATTTAATGTGACATCACCAGATATGTCGCATCAATCATAATCGTCTGAGGCTCGGCTTTCGCAGCAGACAGGCCATCCATCATCCGCATGAAAATGCCCATGTCGCCCCAACGTTTCCAGCGGTTGTAGAGCGTTTTGTGCGGACCGTATTCCCGGGGCGCATCACGCCAGCGCATACCATTGCGGTTCACAAAAATGATGCCGCTCAGCACACGGCGGTTATCAGCGCGAGGTTTGCCGTGGCTCTTGGGAAAGAACGGCCGCAGACGCTCCATCTGTTCGTCCGTCAGCCAAAACAGGTCGCTCATCTTTAGTCTCCTCACAGAGCCTGAATCAGATTTCCGCAATCAAATCAATGGGTCCTGAGCCTAATCATTATTGCCGCCACAATTTTTCAATGAAACTCGCGCAGTTAAAAACCTAATATTGCATCAGCTCCGAAAGTGAACTGACCAACATTTCTGAGATCATTGAATGGCCTTGTTCCGTTCAGTGAGCGATCAAATCGAATTTCAGGGCGGATTTCAAACAACTTGATGGAATGGCCGAGCGCAGGACGCCACGTAGCGCCCAGTGTTAGGGCGCCGTATGTCGTCGGCGGCGCCGATTGCGTGATCGTGGGGTTGCCGAGCGTCGCTTGCATGTAAGCATTGTTCGCGATGAAGGTTGTTACCAACAAACCACTATCATCACGATAGATCTCACCGCGATAATTTAGAAGAAGTGTCGGCGTTAGCTGATAGGAAAGATAGCTTACGAAACTGTATGTGTTGGCACGAAGCCCTACGTCGTGCAGGAAATTCAGCTCGCCGGTAAAGGAAAGCCGGTCCGAAATCTTGTAACTCCCGCTTAAATCATTCCAGTAGCGTTGAGCCGAATTTGCACGCTGTCCAAGGGAGCGGGTAGCGTTTTCAGGACCCACGCGCCCAAGGTATGTCAGAGACAGTCTGCCATTCGCAAGACTGGACGCCGTCAGACCGAAATATCCCGCAGCAGAACGATTGTTATCGCCTCGTCCGAACGAAACCTGATTGCCCGTGTCAACGCCAAACAATGCGTCGATATGATCGGTCAGGTGCCATTGAAACATCGTGCCCACATGCTCAAACGGCGTGGAATACTCAGTCGTGTACGACAGAGTATAAAAAGGACGAAGGGAGGGATCGAGGGCTTCCACGCCCATGGGCGATGCCAATATGCCAGCCTGCATGTCCAGTCCGTGGCGGGTTAACCACGGCAGGTGGACGTCGATATGGGCTTGAGGTACAATGAACTGGTAACGGCTGCTCATCAGATGGTCTGTGATGCCTGCAATGTTGAAGTACCGTCCGTCGTCACCGTAGAGCCCCCGGATCATAAAGCCTAAGTCGTAAGACGATGCTGTCGTATCCACGGCGTGCGCGACGGTCAGTGTTAACTGGTCCAGTTGGGCCTGATTTGCTCTGTCACCAAAGAACTGACCAAAATTGATCCCGTTAGCAGGGCGGGCAACGTTGGCATTGATCCCTCCCTCGACCTGCCCTGCAAAAGTGACGTCATCGAACCACTCTGCAGGGGTCTTCGCGGCCGCATCGTTTATAGCCAGAGGACATGCCATCATGACTGCTATCAGGAAAAGTCCTGCTCTTCGGGCTCGGATTGTCCTCTTCGGGAACGTTGATCCGCCCGGATAAACTCTATTCATCATCGTGCTCTAGCTAAAAAGAAACGCCCCATGAGCCGGATCTGACATAGTATCCGGTCCAGCGACGATCTGGAGCTAGTCTCCGAGAACCGCGCACGACAAGTCCTGGAAGATATTAAAGCCGCTTTTTAGGGCAAATTCCTATGACTTTCCTATAAACATAGTCACCTTCTCATCTGTCATTCCTATGCGGTCCCGCCGGATACTTCGAGATGCACACAAGGAGCATTCTCGCATGCTGGATATTCTATATCTCGCACTTGGGGTGTTCGGCTTCTGCGTCTGCGTAGCCTACATCTTCATTTGCACAAGGGTCTGATCATGACCTTTGAACTCATCATGGCCAGCGTCGTAACGTTTGGCCTTCTGGTCTACATGACTGCGGTTCTTCTGCGCCCGGAGAAGTTCTAACAATGTCATTTTATGGCTGGGTCACTATCATGGCCTTCCTTATCTGCATCATTGCGATAACAAGGCCGCTTGGTGGTTTCCTCAAACGTGTTCTCGAAGGAGAACAGCATGTTCTCGGGCGGATCTTCGGTCCGATCGAACGCAGCATCTATCGCATTGCGGGCCTTCACGAGGATCGGGAACAGTCCTGGTCGCAATATGCGATCGCGGTCATCGTCTTCAAGGTTATCTGCTTTATTGCGGTTTACACGCTTTTGCGTGTTCAGGGCGTCTTACCATTCAATCCAAATGGCATGGCCGGCGTTGCGCCCGATCTTGCCTATAATACCGCCATAAGTTTCCTGACAAATACAAACTGGCAGAGCTATGGCGGCGAGACGACCATGAGTCATCTCACCCAGATGCTTGGGTTGACGGTCCAGAATTTCGTTTCAGCGGCAGCGGGTATTGCGATCGCTGCAGCAGTCATTCGTGGATTTGCGCGTCGCAGTGCAACGTCAATAGGAAATTTCTGGGCTGATCTCGTACGGACGACGCTGTATATCCTTTTGCCGATCTGTGTAGTTCTGAGCCTTTTCTTCGTGTTTGAAGGTGTGCCGCAAACTCTGGCCGGCTCTGTCACAGCTCAGACGGTCGAAGGAGCTCGCCAGACGATCGCGCTTGGTCCTGTTGCATCACAGGAAGCGATCAAAATGCTCGGGACTAATGGCGGTGGTTTTTTTAACGTAAATTCTGCCCATCCGTTTGAAAATCCAAATGCATTAACCAATTTCGTGCAAATGCTAGCCATTTTCGCGCTAGGCGCGGGACTGACTAACATGTTTGGACGCATGGTCGGCAGAGAGCGGCAGGGATGGACAATTTTCTCCGCGATGGCAGCTTTGTTCTTTGTTGGAACCGTTGTCACCTACTGGTCCGAAGCACATGCCAACCCCTTGCTGCACGCACTCGGCATTGATCCGTCTCTGGGCAATATGGAAGGCAAAGAAACCCGCTTTGGGATCGTAAGCTCAGCGCTGTTCGCAACGGTAACGACTGATGCATCCTGCGGTGCGGTCAACGCCATGCACGAGAGTTTTTTGCCACTGGGAGGAATGGTTCCGCTCGTGAACATGATGCTTGGCGAAATCATCTTCGGTGGCGTCGGGTCGGGTCTCTATGGCTTCCTTCTGTTCGCCATTATCGCCGTCTTCATGGCGGGTCTGATGGTGGGACGTACGCCGGAATATCTCGGCAAAAAGATCGAAGCGCGCGAAATCAAAATGACGATGCTGGCTGTCTTGTGCCTGCCGCTAGTCATGCTCGGCTTTACCGCGCTCGCTGTTGTTGTGCCATCTGGCCTGTCTGCCCTGTCAGCAAGCGGCCCGCACGGATTTACCGAAGCGCTTTATGCCTACACATCGGCTGCGGCAAATAACGGCAGTGCGTTCGCCGGTTTAACGGCAAATCCGTTCTGGAACGTGACGCTCGGTATCGGCATGATGGTGGGGCGTTTCTTTGTCATTATTCCCGTACTAGCCATTGCTGGGGCAATGGCAGCAAAAAAAACTGCCACTCCAACGCTTGGTACGTTTCCTACCGATACGGGTCTTTTCATTGCCCTCGTGACAGGCGTGATCCTGATCGTGGGTGGCCTGACCTTCCTTCCTGCACTCGCTCTCGGGCCGATCGTCGAGCATCTCGCGATGCTGCGCGGCACCCTGTTCTAAGAGGCGCATTGTTCATGGCACTCCAGTTACCTCATTCCGAAGCCAACCATGGCGGGCGGCATTCGGAACATCGCAGTCAGAGCAGCCTGATTCAGGCGTCGCTTCTGCTGTCCGCGATCAGGGAAAGCTTCCGTAAGCTTGATCCGCGCATAATGTGGCGTAATCCGGTCATGTTCGTCGTAGAGGTCGTCACCATTCTGACGACTGTCCTGCTGGTACGCGACATAATCATTGGAGGAACCCATCTCGGTTTTGCGATCCAGATCAATCTTTGGCTCTGGTTCACGCTCCTCTTCGCCAATTTCGCCGAGGCCGTCGCGGAAGGGCGTGGCAAGGCGCAGGCCGACAGTCTACGCCGCACCCGAACCGAGACACTCGGAAAGCGTCTCTTGGCCAATGACGACGGAGTCTACTCACATTTCGGTATGTATGAGCAGATCCCGGCTCCTGAACTTGCGGTAGGCGACATCGTGCTGGTTGAAGCGAACGACTTCATCCCGAGCGACGGAGAAGTTATCGGTGGGATCGCATCAGTGGATGAATCTGCCATCACTGGTGAATCCGCTCCCGTGATCCGAGAAAGTGGTGGCGATCGATCCGCGGTGACGGGTGGCACACGCGTCCTGTCCGACTGGGTCATCGTGAGGATTACTGCGGCTCAGGGTTCCACCTTCCTTGACCGGATGATTTCGCTCGTCGAAGGCGCACAGCGCCAGAAAACGCCCAACGAGATTGCGCTAACGATCCTCCTGGCCGGCATGACGCTGATCTTCATATTCGCGGTCGCGACGATCCCAAGCTTTGTGCATTATGCAGGGGGTCATATTTCTGTTTTGATCCTCGTCGCGCTGTTTGTAACACTCATCCCGACGACCATCGGTGCTCTGCTGTCAGCGATCGGTATTGCCGGTATGGATCGCCTGATACGTTTCAATGTGCTTGCCATGTCTGGAAGGGCCGTGGAAGCAGCAGGCGACGTCGATACGCTGCTGCTCGACAAGACCGGGACGATCACCATCGGTGACAGACAAGCTACCGCATTCGCTCCTGTCTCAGGTGTAACGGAACACGAACTTGCTGATGCCGCACAACTTGCATCCCTGGCCGACGAAACGCCCGAAGGGCGCTCTATTGTTGTGCTCGCGAAGGAGAAATTCGGTATTCGCGGGCGGGATATGAAAGCCCTTGGTGCGCATTTTGTGCCCTTTACAGCGCAGACACGCATGAGCGGCGTGGATGTCGGGGACCGACATATCCGCAAGGGCGCAGTAGACAGCGTGATTGCCTATCTCGGGGAAGCTGTGCCATCCGTCGGTCAGATCCGCCAGATCGCCGACGAGATCGCCCGTCAAGGTGGTACGCCGCTTGCTGTAGCGGATAACACGCGCCTGCTTGGCGTGGTACATCTGAAGGACGTCGTCAAGGGCGGTATCCGCGAACGCTTCGCAGAACTGCGACGGATGGGCATCCGAACCGTCATGATCACCGGAGATAATCCCCTGACGGCTGCAGCGATTGCTGCAGAGAGTGGTGTCGATGACTTCCTTGCGCAGGCAACGCCGGAAGCAAAGCTCGCACTGATCCGTTCGGAGCAGGCGTCTGGCAAGCTGGTAGCCATGTGCGGCGATGGTACCAATGATGCTCCGGCTCTCGCGCAGGCCGATGTTGGGGTGGCCATGAATACGGGAACGGTCGCGGCACGCGAGGCCGGCAACATGGTTGACCTGGACAGTGATCCGACGAAACTCATTGAAATCGTGGGGATAGGAAAACAACTTCTGATGACGCGGGGAGCCTTGACGACGTTTTCGATCGCCAACGATGTTGCCAAATATTTCGCCATTATTCCTGCGATGTTTGTGGGCTTCTATCCAGCGCTTTCAGCATTGAACATCATGCATCTTGCCACACCGGAAAGCGCAGTGCTCTCAGCGATCATTTTCAATGCCCTGATCATCATCGCGCTCATTCCTCTGGCGTTGAGGGGTGTTCGTTACCGTCCGGTAGGCGCGGCGTCGCTTCTAAGGCGCAATCTCCTGATTTACGGCATTGGCGGCCTGATCGTCCCGTTCATCGGAATCAAACTCATAGACATGCTCGTGACGAGCATTGGTCTGGCCTGAGGACAATGGCATGACTCTTATCCGTCAACTTCGTCCCGCGCTGGTGATTTTCGGGCTTCTTTCCATTCTCACGGGCCTGATTTATCCATTAGGCATGACAGTTGTTTCGAGCGTTCTGATGCAGGACAAGGCGACCGGCAGTCTGATCCATAATGGCGAACAAACCGTTGGTTCTTCACTGATCGGCCAGAATTTCACGCAGTCCCGCTATTTCCACGGCCGTCCTTCGGCAACGACAGGCGCTGATCCGACCGATCCGACAAAGAGTGTCCCGACGCCCTATAACGCTGCGGCTTCGATGGCGTCTAACGCCAGCCCGACATCAAAAGCACTCGTTGAGCGTGTGGCCGCAGCTCTGGCGCAAGTAAGAGCGGAAAATCCCGAGGCGGTTGCGGCCGGCTGGTCAATTCCGATGGATCTGGTGACGACGTCAGCCAGCGGTCTGGACCCTGATATCTCGCCGCAGGCTGCATTTTTTCAGGTCAAGCGTATTGCACGCGTGCGTAATCTTTCCGAGGAGACGATTAGGGAACTGGTGGAGCACATGATTGTACATCCCCTCATGGGGTGGCTTGGCGAGCCGCATATTAATGTGCTGGAACTCAACATGGCTCTGGACGCCCTGCACAGGTAATGGAGACACATCTCATCCGCCCGGATCCTGACGCCCTTCTTCGACAGACCATGCTGAACGGTGACAGCCACAAACGCGGCCGGCTCAAGGTTTTCCTTGGTGCGGCGCCCGGTGTCGGCAAGACATTCGAAATGCTGACGGTTGCACATCAGTTGCAGCGCGACGGTATGGACGTCGTGATTGGCGTGGTCGAAACGCATGGCCGCTCTGAGACGGCAGCGCTGGTGAACGGGCTGGAACTGGTGCCTTTGCGCACTAACACCTACCGAAACCGGATCCTGACAGAGATGGATCTCGATGTGGTGCTCAGGCGGGCACCACGGGTCGTTGCCGTGGACGAACTGGCACATACAAACGCGTCGGGATCACGCCATCCGAAGCGCTGGATGGATGTCGAGGAACTTCTTGCTGCCGGAATCGACGTTCTGACGACCGTCAATGTCCAGCACCTTGAAAGTCTTAACGATATCGTCGCATCCATCACGCGGATCCGTGTGCGGGAGACGGTCCCCGATCACGTGATCGGGGACGCGGATGAGGTTGAGCTTATCGATCTGACCCCGAACGATTTGTTACAACGGATGCGTGACGGCAAAATCTATACCGAACACACCGCTGGCAGGGCACTGCTTCATTATTTTTCTCCAGGTAACCTGACGGCTTTGCGCGAGCTTGCTTTACGTCAGACCGCACAGCAGGTCGACGCGCAGCTTGTTGATCACATGAAGGCCAACGCGATTGCCGGACCATGGGCGGCAGGCGAGCGGATCATGGTCTGCCTGACCCTTCAGGACGGGGATGCCAGCCTCCTGCGCTATGGCAAGCGTCTTGCTGATCGTCTTCATGCTCCTTGGATCGTGCTCCATGTCGAAACGAACCGTGATCTGAGCGATACAGCTCGTGCAAGAATGGCGTCTCAGATGCATCTGGCGCAGTCCTTGGGCTCGGAGACGGTCACGATCCCAGGCCAAGACGTAGCACTTGATGCTGTTGCCTATGCAAGGATGCAGAACGTGACACAAATCGTGGCGGCACATCCTGCCGGTCACGGGTGGCGCGGGCGGATCCGGCAATGGTTGGGACGCGCAACGACGGAGCGTCTGATCCAGTGTGCGCAGGGTTTTCCTGTGCATGTCGTGCCACGTTCTCCCGGTGACAATGCGGTGACAGAACAAAACAGCAATGTCGAACCTTTCAAGGTTGGCCCGTATGTAACGGCTACCCTGATCGTTCTCAGCACGCTGGCGGTAGCACTCCTGTTGCGTCGGGGCTTTGAGGTCAGTAATGTTTCACTGGCCTTTTTGACCGCTATCCTCGGCGTGGCGGTGGCCTACGGTCTCTGGCCATCGCTATGGGCGTCCCTGCTGGGGATGCTTTGTTTCAATTTCTTTTTTTTGCCTCCTCTTTATACGTTGACGATTGCGGCCCCTGATAATGTCGTTGCCCTGTTCTTCTTCTTTGCAACGGCTGTCATCGCCAGCAATCTTGGGGCGCGTGTCCGAAACCAGGCCGTTGTGGCGCGACACCGGGCGGATATCACGCAATCGCTGTATCATTTCAGCCGCACAATCACGGGGATCATTAAACTCGACGATCTACTGTGGTCTGCAAGCCATCAGATCGCAACAATGCTCGACTGTGAGGTGGCCATGTTGCTGCCTGACAGTGAGAATCTGGAAGTCAAGGCGTCCTATAACGGCGGAAAAATCATTGGGGCCGACGATCTGGCGGCAGCAACATGGGCCTGGAAGCACAATAAAATAGCGGGCCGAGGATCGGATAATCTTCCGGGAGGGAAATGGCTCTTCATCCCTCTGCGAACCGGACGTGGACCAGTTGCCGTGATCGGCCTTCATGCGGAAAGAACAGGACCCATTCTCGACCTTGAACAGCAGGGGCTGCTGGATGCCTTGGCCGATCAGACCGCATCTGCCATTAAGAGTATTCTTTTGGCTGGGGAACTGGACCAGGCACGCCTCGATGTCGAAACCGATAAATTACGGGGAGCATTACTGACGTCGATTTCCCACGATCTGAGGACTCCTCTGGCTTCCATTCTAGGCGCAACATCCAGCCTCGAAAGTTATGGCGAGGAGCTCGATGAAACTGCGCGCAAGGAGCTACTTTCGACGATTCACGACGAAGCCGAAAGGCTCAATCGGTTTGTCGCCAATCTGCTGGACATGACCCGCCTTGAAGCCGGTGCTCTCCAGCCACGTCGGGAACCCGTGGATGTTGGCGAGGTCATTGCAAGTACGCTTTCCCGTGCTGCAGACCTGTTGTCCGATCACGAGATCGAGATACTCATTGAACCTGATTTGCCAATGCCGCTTCTGGACGACGTTCTTCTGGAACAGGCGCTTTTTAATATTCTCGACAATGCTGGAAAATATACCAACCCGGGGACGAAAATAATCATAATAGCGTCCTATGTCCCCGGCAGTCTTCTCATTCATATTAAAGATGAAGGGGAAGGGTTTTCGGCTAGCGACCCCGAAATGGCCTTCAGTAAATTCAAGCGCTTCAAATCTGCTGATCGATCCAGACCTGGAACTGGTCTGGGGCTTGCCATCTCCCGGGGTTTCATTGAAGCCATGGGAGGAAAAGTTATGGCGCGCAATCGACAGGATCGTTCGGGCGCAGAGTTGATCCTGACATTTCTTTTAGATGAGAAAAATACACAATGAGCGATCCGTTGGTACTGATTGTGGATGACGAGCCTGCCATTCGTCGGCTTCTTAGAACGTCGCTCGTCAGCCAGTCTTGGCGCGTAACAGAAGCCCGAACGGGAAAAATGGCCCTGAACATGGCAACGGAGGTCGTGCCGGACATCGTTGTGCTTGATCTGGGGCTTCCAGACATGGACGGCGTAGACGTTCTTCGACGTCTGAGAGGTGCTCACCCAACTCTGCCCGTCGTGATCCTTTCGGTCCGTGATGACGAACGGGGCAAAGTTGCAGCCCTTGAAGCGGGTGCTGATGACTATGTAACAAAGCCGTTCAGCATGGCTGAACTTATCGCCCGCATGCGCAATGCCTTGCGACACGCCTTACAGCAAGAAGGCACCATTCCGCAGTTTGTGTCAGGTGATCTGACAATCGATCTTGTACGCCGCCAGATCTTTCGAAGCGAGGATGAGATCCGGCTTTCACCACGGGAGTGGGATATCTTGCGTATGTTGGTTCGTTATGCGGGAAGGGTTCTAACACACCAGACAATCATGAGTCAGCTATGGGGAGCAACGGGCGATGTTCAACAGCTTCGCGTCTATATCCGGCAGATACGTCAAAAGATCGAAATTGATCCAGAGAGGCCACGATATATTATTACTGAAACGGGTGTCGGGTATAGGATGGTTCAATTATAAAAATTTCGTAACTATCACGCAATCATGAACATTATTTGTATAAATTATGCCTAATTTAATAAAATATTAACTGAAATCGGATCCCCGCTCCACCCCTTTTGTACAGTCTTTCTACTCAAGTAATACGAAGTAAGGAGGTAAATAATGGTAGCTTTATCGCAAGTTTTAACAGAAATCCGACATTCTGCATCCCCCCTATGCCACGCACACGGGCAGTCTTCGAACGTGTGCAGATTGCTTTGATGCACCTGATAAACGCCTTGAATAATCGCGTTGCGTTATAATCAGACTTTAAAAGAACATCGCCATCATCGCCTCTAATGTTTGAAAATACGGTTCAAACATTAGAGGCGATGATGGCCCTGTTGCAAAGTTGAGCATCCTGTTGGAAACCCCTGCCGGTAGTTAGAGTAGGGTTTGGCAGATGCGTGATTTTAAGGGTCGTCATTTTGGTGGTGAAGTGATCCTATGGGCGGTGCGCTGGTATTGCCGCTATGGGATTAGCTGCCGCGACCTTGAAACCACTCACATTAACCACCCCACCGCAAATTTATGACAGTTTCAGGTAAGAGATCAAACTTTGCAACAGGGCCCCTAGCTTTACAATTAGGGCCTGCGACGAAACGTTTGGAGTAAAAGGTGGCAATATAAATTCGGCTTCGCAACATTCAGCATGTTGTAAGCTTTCTCTGCTAGCTTGCGAATAAGTCAGAAGCTGGCAGGGAGATAAGATGCAGCTCTACCCACCTTGCGCGCGGCGTCTGCGCGGCCAATACCGCACTGCTATCATCGCCGTGGGCTGCGTCATTGCTTTGAACGCGCATGCAAACGCCAAGACGTGGTCGTTCCATGACGCTGTGCGCGCGGCATGGACGCGCGATCCGGCCCAAGCTGCGCTGCATGTCGCAGCACAGGCGGCGGACACCGAGGCCTCGGCCGCGCGCACTTGGTTCCCGGCCGGCGCCATCATTAATGCCCAGTATCTCGACGATCATTTCATCGGCAGCAACCAAGGCTATACAACCTACCAGGGGCAGATTTCGATGCCATTCTGGCTGCCTGGCCAAGGCACAGCGACCGAACGTGCCGCACTGGCCGACAAGGCGGTGGCGCGCGCTAATGCCGACATGGAACGCATGGCCATCGCTATCCAGGTTCTTGACATTGCATCGGCGGCACGGACGGAAGAACGCCGCCTCGCCGTACTGTCCACTGAATACCGTGTAGCCGGCGACATAGCCGAACGCTCGGATCACGCCTTCGCTGTAGGCGAGGAAGCCCGTACCGATCGCGATGCCGTCTTCGCCTTCCTCAGCGATATTGGTGCTCAGCAGGCGCAGTCCACGGAACGACTTGCCGGCTATCGCGCCGATCTATCACGGCTTACGGGCTCGGACGCGCTGCCAGACATCATGACAATTGACGGGCGCTTTCTTGACCGGCAGGGCAACATTCAGGAGCGGTTGGTCGTCGAACGCGATCCGAGGGTGATTTATGCGGACAAGGTCGTTCGGGCGGCGGATGCGTCGCTCGACGTGACGCGGCGGACCTGGATGCCGGCACCTAGCGCGGGCATCCAAGTCGTTCGCCAAAAGCAATTCGAGGCGTTGTGGGACACGGCGGTCGGTGTGCAGGTGGCGATGCAGTTGCCAAGCCGGTCCCAGCACGAACCACAACTCATGCGCAAGGTTCGCGCCGAGGCGGATGCGCAGCGCGATCTGTTGCGGGCGCGCCAGATCGTAGGCTCGGAATATTCCCACACATTCGCGCGGCTGCGTGCGTCGGTGGACATCCTGAACGAGGTGCGATCGCAATGCGCCGCATTATCGGATCGACAAGCGCAGATGACGCGTGCGTGGCGCATAGGAGAGACATCCGTGATCGAAGCTCTGCGTGCACATCAGGCAGCTCTGTCAGCCTGCCAATCGCACGAGGCAGCCGAGGTTGCGTGGCATGCGGCGATCGCCCGATTGCTGATTTCCATCGGTGCGACGCCATGACGGCGCGGCGGATCGTCCTCGGGGGTGCCCTAGGAATCACCCTAGGGGCCACCTGTCTGCTGTCGGTTCGCGCAATGGCGGAAGAGATCCGCATGGATCGCTTGGCACAGGCGAACGAAGAGCTGAAGACCGAGATCGTCCACGCCGGCACGCTCCGCGCCACGCTTTCCGCGATGGCGCGAGTCGATATCGATACAGGGCGCTCGGTCACGATACGCCCCGCAGGCGACGGCAAGGTGTTGTCCGTATTGGTCACACCGGGGCAAACCGTACGGCAGGGGCAGGTCCTGCTGACCTACACCGATCATTCGTTGCATATCATGGCCCTTCAAAAGAAGCAGGCATATGCCGCACTGGGTGCGGCATATGCCGCGCTGTCCGAGGCCGAAGCAGCCTACGGCCGGGGTCGAGCCCTTGCAGGGGCGGCCGTAGCAACGGGCGAGGTCAAACGCCGGCAAGCGATCGTGCAGGAAGATCGTGACACAGTTATTGCCCGCCAGGCCGATATCGACACGATCGAGCACCGTTTGGCCGAAGAGTTCAATTCCCCGACCGAGCGCATCGAACACGAGGAAGAATCCGCCCTGATCGCGCCGGTTGACGGGGTCGTGCGGTCCATCCCGGTCGGCGTAGCCACCGATATCAGCCCACAGACCATTGTCGCGGAAGTGGCCGACCTATCCTGCGTCTGGATCACGGCCGAGATCGTGCCGGATGCCGCGGCTAGGTTGGCCCCGGGTAATGCGATCCGCTTTCGCCCACCAGGAGACCCTGCCGCGACCCCCGTGCTATCGACGATTTCAACCATCGACGGCGTGGCCGACCCGGCGACGGGGCTCGTGCGCGTTATCGCGCGGGCCAAGGGCCCAAGCACGCTGCTCCGGCCGGGTACGATGCTGGATGCGACGATCGATACGACCCGGCAGGCCGACGGTCTCGAAGTTCCCCGCAGTGCTCTACAGCGCATGGGCGCACATACGGTGGTCTTCGTCCAAGCAGGTCCAGAAACCTTCTTCGCCAGAATGGTGCACGTCCGTTTGATCGGCGAGGACACGGCCATAGTTGAAGGATCACTCGCAACCGGCGACAAGGTCGTGACGGATGGAAGTTTCGCTCTGCGCGCAGTCGCGGCGCTGTCCAGCGATGCCAACTGACAGGTCATGAACGTGCTGGAATTCATGCTCAAAAATCGCGGCGTCATGCTCGGGCTGATCATAGCTCTGATGCTAGGCGGGTTGGCGACCATTCCCGGCTTGCCGGTCGAGCCCGCGCCGGATATTTCGCCCCGGCAGGTCATGGTGTCCGTCACGGCCCCCGGACTGGCGACGGAAGAGGTGGAAAAGCTCATCACCCTGCCCGTCGAAACGGCGCTGACGGGAATCCCCGGCACGACGGATCTACGCTCGGTGTCACGCACCGGGGTCAGCGCGATCTATCTCCAGTTCGCCGATGATACCGACATCGATCTAGACCGGACCCGCGTATCGGAGCGTCTGGACATCGCGCGCGGCAACATCACCGTTCCCAACGCGACCCTAATGCTCGGCCCGCGCGCAACAGGCATGGGCGAGATCATGCAGATTCAGCTCAAGGGTCCGGGCTTTTCGCCCATGACGCTGAACCGGCTAATGACATGGACGGTAGCCCCCATGCTCAAGCTTGTGCCGGGCGTGGCCGACGTCAACGTCAATGGCGGCGCGGAAGAAACGTTCCAGATCGCCCTTCAGCCTGCTCGCCTGCGCGCATTAGATATTTCTATAGCTCAGGTCGACCGGGCGATTGAGGAAAACAACGCCGCGTCCGGCGGCGGCTGGATCGCACAGGGAGCGACAGCGCAAGTCATTGTCGGTCGTTCGCTAGTCCAGGGCCTGGACGCATTCGGCGCCATACCCGTGAAATTCGGGGACCGCGGAAACGCCATTCGGTTGCGTGATCTGGGCATCATCTCCGAAGCTGCGCGCATGCGGCTCGGCGCCGTGACGCGCGATGGCCAAGGCGAGATCGTCAACGGTGTCGTCATGATGCAGATCGGGGCGAGCTCGAATGCGACGATCACCGGCATCAGGGCCGCCCTTCCTGCCATCCGCCAGGCACTGCCGACGGGTATCAGCCTTGATCCGTTCTACAGCCGAACCACGCTGACCGATCAGACGATCACAACGATTAAGGAAAATCTCGTGATAGGCGCGGCATTAGTGCTGCTGGTTCTCGTCGTGGTGCTAGGCGACTGGCGCGCGTCGCTTGCGATCGCAAGCGTCATCCCGGTTGCGCTAATTGCGGCGATGGCCGGTATGCGCCTGTTCGGCGTATCGGCCAATCTGCTGAGCTTGGGCGCCATCGATTTCGGGATGATCGTCGATAGCGCCCTCGTCATCGTCGAGCATCTGATGGCTGAGCGGGGCAACCGTCCCAATTCCGCAGCGCTTCCACGGCTTGCGATCCACACCACACGGTTGGTCGCGCGCCCGGTTATCTTTGCGATCGCCGTCATCATCATGGTCTACCTACCGATCCTCACCCTACAGGGGATCGAGGGCAAAATGTTCAAACCGATGGCCCAGACGGTCATCATGGCACTTCTGGCATCCTTGATTTACGGTTTTGTGGGCGTGCCGTTGATAGCAAGCCTCTTGTTGCGTCGCAGCCCGCCCGATCGAGAAACTCGACTCATTGCAAGCATGCGCCGACATTACGAACGCGCGCTTGACTGGAGCCGAACCAGGGCGGAGCTGCTAATTGGCATTGTGGCTGTCGTCGTCGCCACGGCCGCCCTGATGGGTAGTCGATTGGGGGGCGAATTTGTACCACAACTGAAAGAAGGGTCGCTTGTCGTGACGTCAGTGCGCTTGCCAAGCGCGTCGCTAGCGACCGTTCTGGCAGATGTGACGCGCGAGGAACGCATCGTGCGGGGGTTTCCAGAGGTCGCCACGATCGTTAGCAACACGGGCACGGCTGCGATTCCGACCGATCCGATGGGCCCTTATGAAACCGACAGCTTCGTTCTGCTCAAGCCCTCGTCGACCTGGCCTACCGGGATGACCCAGGAAGCGCTGGTTGCCGACCTGAGCGCAACCCTCCAGCGCGAATTGCCCGATGCGGAATATTCCTTTTCGCAGCCTATTCAGATGCGTATGGACGATTTGCTGTCGGGCGTTCGGACACAACTGGCGGTGTTCATCTACGGCGAGGATCTCGATCGTCTCGGCGCGTTGGCCGCGAAAACCGCGACCGTGTTGCGCAGCGTCTCCGGTGCGGCGGACGTTCAGGTGCAGGGAGACGGAACCGTTCCGTTCCTTCGGATCGACGTCAATCGCGATGCCGCAGCTAGGCTTGGTGTAGCGGTTCCCGATATCCTGGCCATGGTTGAAGCGATCGGCGGCCGCGCCGGCAAGCCCGTGATCGTCGACAATGCCATCGTGGGAACCCAAGTCCGCCTTGATCCGTCATTCGTGACGAATGTTGATCGCATCGGCGATCTGCAGATTCGTCGTGCTGACGGGAAAGGCTGGGTGCTGCTGAGCGAAGTGGCGCGTATCGCAACGCTCGACGGACCGCCACGCATCGATCGCGACGGCTTGCAACGACGTATCATCATTCAGGCCAACGTTCGTGGCCGCGACACCAGTTCGTTCGTGACCGACGCCCAAAAGGCGGTGGCGCGCGCCGTCTTCTTGCCGCACGGATATCACATTGTCTGGGCGGGACAATTCCGCAATCTTCAATCGGCGATGGCCCGGCTAAATATCGTGGTGCCGATCGCGCTTGGGTTGATATACGGCCTGCTGGTGGTGGCGTTGGAGTCACAGGGCGCTGCGGCACTTGTGTTCGTCAACCTGCCGGTCGCGGCGACAGGAGGTATCTTCATGCTGGTGTTTCGGGGGTTTCCTTTCAGCATCGCCGCAGGGATCGGGTTCATCGCCCTTTTCGGCGTCGCTATTCTAAATGGTGTCGTGCTGCTCAGTCAGATCGGTTTGTATCGCAAGGCCGGCATGACGCCTGGCGATGCGGCTTTTGCCGCCGCACGCTCACGTTTTCGTCCCGTCATCGCGACTGCATCCGTTGCCATGCTCGGCTTTTTTCCTATGGCTTTTTCCGCTGGTGCTGGTGCTGAGGTCGAGCGCCCGCTGGCTAGCGTGGTCATCGGTGGGCTCGTTTCGTCCACCGCCCTAACATTGTTGTTGCTACCGGCGTTCTATGCCCGGCTTTTCGGCGGTAGACAGTCGTGAGAATTCTAGTGGTTGAGGACGAACCTGCCTTGGGGGCAGCCGTGGCGGAGCGTGTGCGGCAGGCGGGCCATGTCGCAGACTGGGTGGCGACGCTGGCGGACGCGCGCGCAGCATTCAAGGCGTTTACCTATGATTTTGTCTTGCTGGACCTAGGCTTGCGGGACGGCAATGGTCGCGTTTTCTTACGCGAGATCCGCGCCAGAAAAACATCCGCCGCCGTCATGATCACCACGGCCATGGACCAGATCCGCGACCGGATCGGCGGCCTGTCGGACGGAGCGGACGATTATCTGGTCAAACCATTTGATCTCAACGAACTGATCGCCCGGATTGATGCGGTGGCACGGCGATACGTGGCGCTGCCCATCAACACGATCCGACGTGGCGACACGGAAATCGACCTAGCTCGACGGTGCGTATCTTATGCGGGAAATGCGATCGACCTGACGGCCCGCGAATGGGCCGTGGTTGAACTTCTGGCCCGCAGGCCGGGCGCGATTTGCTCGAAAGAGCAGATCGAGGACGCGCTGTATGGTCTCGGCGAGGTGGTCGAAAGCAACGCTATCGAGGTTTTCGTCAGCCGCATCCGCAAGAAAATAGGCTCCAATGCGATCCGCACCCTTCGTGGGCGCGGTTACGCGCTGGCTGGCAGTTCGGAGGACGTATGACGGGTCGATGGAGCCTGTCGGCACGGATCGTATCGGGGGTCCTGATCGTCGTATCAGGTGCGTTAATCGGCCTTGGCATCACGCTGGCATCGTTCACACGGTTCGAGGTCACGGAACGCTTGGACAATTCATTGCAGGAGGTCGCGGAGCGTCTGGCCATCGTGGTGTCGGACTGGCGCCGCTCCGATGCGGCCGAGGGTATTGCAGCCGTGGCTCGCGTACCGCATGTTGATCGTCGGACGCTAGCCTATCAGGTGGTCATGCCGGATGGCGGCATGGTGTTGCGGTCGCAAAATGCACCGGAACGCCCTTTCTGCGTCCCGCTCAAGGACGGATTTTATTCCCAACCCTCCTTCCGTGTCTATGTCGCGCACTCGCAGGTCAACCAGCAGATCATCCTAGTGGGCGAGCCGAATTTCCACCGGCATGAAGCCGTGCTGCGGGCGGTTTTGCTGACGCTTGCGCCGCTGGCCGCTCTTTTTCCCATTATCTGGTTGTTGGTGACCTGGATTGTGCAGCGTTCCCTGACGTCAGTCGTACGATTACGAGCTGAAATTCAGGCCCGCAACGGAAGCAACCTGACGCCGATCCCGGCGCAGGACCTGCCGCCCGAACTGGCGTCGATCCAGGCCGCGGTCAATTCGTTGCTGGCGCGCCTGACATCGGCATTGGCGACAGAACGCGCATTCGCTTCTAATGCCGCCCATGAGTTACGCAATCCGATCGCCTCCCAGCTGGCGCAGGCGCAATTGCTCCAAGGCCAGCTAAATGGACATCCATCGTTCGACACCTCAGTACTGATCGTCGAACAAGCCAAGCGTATCGGTCGCATTACGGATAAATTGTTGCAATTATCCCGAGCTGCCTCAGGAGTCGCGTATACGAGCGAACTGTGTAATCTCGTCTTTTTAATTGATTTGCTACGGCGGGATCTTGCAAAGGATGATCGTATCGAGTTTCACAATTGCGGCACCCCTGATTTCATCGTGCAGGGAGATCCCGATGCGATCGGCATCATGTTGCGAAACCTTCTGGAAAATGCGTTGAACCACAGTCCTGGTGGATCAATGATCCGCATCGTCGTCGGTCCGTCAGGCGTCGTGCAGATCGACAACGACTGTGACGTCATCGATACTGTTGCACTCAAACGTTTGCTCGAACCGTTCGAGCGCGGCTCGCGGGATGTGGAAGGGAGCGGTCTTGGCCTGGCCATCGTGACCAGTGTTGCGCGACAATTAGAAGTGTCTGTCAAATTTGATTCCCCCGTACCTACACAAAACAGTGGGTTCCGGGCGACCCTAGTGTTTGAGAAATCATTATCAACTTGTATTGCATACGAGGGTTGAGAAGGAGAATTGCGGACCCTGTTGCAAGGTTGAGCATCTTGTCGGAAACCGCGGCCCTGTTGCAAAGTTAGGTTAAAGCCGCGTGCATCCTGTTTGTTTTGATTTTCGAACGGTTTAGAGGCTGAATTGTCTTTCGATGAGACGCACTTCTCCCATGATGCCCTCTTGGAACTGGAAGAGTTTAGCTTGTGGTGATGTCAATGGCAGCCATTGGATAATGACGCAGGTGCTAGCCTACGACCGCAGAGAGGATCGGTTCCAATCCCTGTTTGTCCAAACGGTTGGTAGTAACAACAATCAGGAGATCCGTGTCATAGAACACGGCCCCCTTGCGGGCGACATCGTCATAGCTGAACCGACTACAGATGCGCCATATGGGTACTGGATCACGGTCCTTAGCCAAGACTCTGCAACCTACCGAGAAAGGATGTGGTTCCGGAGCGCAACGCATTATGGCGGGCTCTGTTGCAAAGTTCTAAAATTGCCGTTTTCGTGTTGATTACGATATAAATAACTTACTGATTTTATAGGTGTTTGGATTTTTGTGTCGACGTGAAATCAGCCGAAAATTCAACTTTGCAACAGAGATGGGGTGGTTGCCGTCCTCCCCTAACGGCATCGGTATGTGCCAACGTGGTAGATGTGAATAGCCACGAGTAAGAGAGAACGGCAGATGAACGATACGATGATTGGCATTGATCTGGCAAAGAACGTTTTCCAGATTCACGCAGCTTCCATCACGGGGGATTTACTGTTCCGCAAGAAGATCCGCCGTCCACAATTCCTTTAGTTTATGGCCAGCCAACCGGCGGCGCTTGTTATCATGGAAGCGTGTGGAAGTGCTCATTATTGGGCACGGGAATTGGTGAATGCGGGTCACGAGGTAAAGCTGATCGCACCGCAATATGTGCGCCCGTTCGTCAAACGCCAGAAGAACGACGCAGCTGACGCTGAAGCGATTGTTATTGCTGCCCGGCAGCCGGAGATGCGCTTTGTGACACCCAAAGCAGAAGATCAGCAGGCACGGACCGTTTTATATCGTTGCCGTGATCGACTGGTTCACCAGCGCACTGAACTGGTGAATGCTCTTCGCAGCACGCTTTATGAGTTTGGTCTGGTGGTTCCGAAAGGAATGACCTATCTCAAGCGCCTTGAAGAGATGGTCGACGATGAAAGCGTTCGTCTTCCAACTCTTGTTCGTCAGGAATGTCGGGACCTTCTCGAACAGATCGACGCGCAGTCAAGGAAGATTGCAGAAAAGACCCGTGCGATGGTCAGGCTTTCGCAAGAGAGCGGTGTGGCTCAGCGTCTGGAGACAATGCCTGGGGTCGGGCCTTTGACGGCCCTGGCCGTGGAAGCTTTTGCACCTGCAATGGAGACTTTTCGCTGCGGACGCGATTTTGCGGCTTGGCTTGGGCTGGTTCCAAAGCAGTTTTCGTCTGGTGGCAAGGAAAGGCTCGGGCGGGTTTCGAAGGCCGGCCAGGCTGACATTCGGCGATTGTTGATCATAGGGGCAATGTCGCGTGTAGGCTGGGCGGGGCGTAAACCTCCCGTTCCGGGCTCCTGGCTGGCCCGGATGATGGCCTGCAAGCCGCGTATGCTCGTCGCGATCGCGCTGGCCAACAAAATGGCCCGAACGATTTGGGCCATGCTGACAAAACACGAAAATTATCGGGATCCGGTTCTGACTGCTGCGAGATGAGTTGAACTCAGTCGTATGTAAGCAGAACCGGTAAAGGGGTGTGAGAAAGCGACGACCCATATGGGCGCATGATCGAGCCGATCCGGATTAGGAAAACCAGCCAAGGGCTCAGTGTTCTCAAATACGGAACAGAGATTTGGACCCGATCCGCAGATCACCATATCGGCCAGCGGCTTTTGTAAATGCCGCGTTCAAAGGCCTGACAGAAGACCGCAATCGATCACTCGCACATCAGGGCCAGAAACTTCTTGCATTTCAGACGGCAACCACAGAAGCCCGAGGAAGTCGGTGATCAGATCTCGCGTCGAGTGCGTCTTTGTCGATCAAAAATCACAGACAAGACTGTTCGTCCGAACCGTAGGCTTAACGCGGGCCACTATGAGGATCGATCTGGCCAATATCGTCCATAATATACGCCGCTTTCTCCTTCTGGAGCGGATTAACGCCGCTCCGTAGCAATCCAGAGTATGAAACCCTCTCTTTGCTCAAAGCGCAGGGTGAAAATCAGGACCAGGAACCAGAAATCAAGCGCAAGGGCAATCAATCAAGGGCTCTTCGAACTCTCCAATATTAATCAGAAATATTATGTAAATTAATCATATTAAAAGACGAATCTTTTTGTATTTTACTTACATATTCCTTTATAAAATCCCAATTTGATTTTTTGTTAAAATTTTTATTTAGAGAAATCCATCCTTCTACATCCCAAATAAATTCATTATTAGGGTTTTTAATTAAAGAAGACCACCCTTCTACAGGGTCACTTGGTATTGTATTTTTCTTTTGATCCTTAGAAGGTTCATTCGATAATGACGATGGCGTCATGATTAAAATACCAATTAACTCACCTTCACGTGAAAATATGTGGCCTACAAAGGTGCCAGTACACGCTCTTGGTTGACATGTTGTAAAAAATACGAGGTTGGAAATTTCCTGATTTCCATTTGGAACAGTATTTGATTCAGCCGTTTTGTACGTAGATATAATATCATCTTTAGTATTTTTAGATAATTTATTAAAATATTTTGTCTTTAACAAACTAAATTCGCAATCTTCGAAATTATTAAATTCTCTACCTGAAAGAGACATCAGATAATCATTGAAATCTATATCTGAAAACTTTGTATTCGAATTATACCTTCTAGGTATTTTTGCTATTATTTCTTTTAAATAAATAGGAAGCCTTTTGTAATTACAAAAATTATTTATTGGAATATCTTTTTCTTTGGAAAAAGATATTCCAATATTTATTGTATTTAATATTATCATAAATATAATTAAGAAAATTTTAATCATTCTACTTCTCCAAGAAGTCTCGTATTATCTAATTATCGGGAATCTTTAATTCCAAAAATTTGTTTTATATTATCTGATGCTTCTTTATAGTTTTCTGTACGGAAACTACTCCATAATTGGTGCTTTGCTACAGCTGCGTTATCCTTACTAGAAACATAACCAAATCCTGGCCCCATAACATATGACAAATCTATAATTGCAGTTTGTACCTTAGCAGGTAAATCTTTAAATTTTTTCCCCGTACTATCTTTATCAAATAGCCTCGCTACCCTCTGGGCGGCCCTGTTGCAAAGTTAAGTCTGGGTCGCGTGGATCTCTTTTGTTTTGATTTTCAAACGGTGTAAACTCCGGATTGTCTCTCGATGAGACGCACTTCTCCCATGATGCCCTCTTGGAATTGGAAGAGTTCAGCTTGTCCCTTTTTCAAGGCGCGCATGACCTCAAAACCCTTAATCGTCGCATAAGCGGTTTTCAGGCTTTTGAAGCCACGGACAGGTTTAATCAGTTGTTTCAGCTTGCCGTGATCGGCCTCAATCACGTTGTTCAGAGACTTCACCTGACGGTATTTCACCGTATCGGGAAGCTTACCGTTCTTCTTGAGTTCGTTGATGGCTATGCCGTAGGTTGGGGCTTTATCCGTGTTGATTGTCTCGGGCTTCTCCCAGTCCCTCAGGCCATTCAAAGCTTTGCCCAGAAAGCGTTTGGCAGCCTTGGCGTTCCGGGTCTGTGAGAGGAAGAAATCAATCGTATCCCCATCCTTATCGACCGCCCGATAGAGATACGCCCATTTCCCTTTGATCTTGATGCAGGTATCATCAACCCGCCAGCTGCTGGAAAACCCCGGGCGTTTCCAATACCAGCGGGGGCGTTTTTCCATCTCGGGTGTATACCTCTGAACCCAGCGGTAGATCGTTGAATGATCAACGCTCACACCGCGTTCACAGAGCATGGTTTCAAGGTCGCGGTAACTAATCCCATACCGACAATACCAGCGCACTGCCCATAGGATCACTTCACCACAAAAATGACGGCCCTTGAAATCACGCATCTACCAAGCCCTACGCTAACACCGGCAGCGGTTTCCAACAGGATGCTCAACTTTGCAACAGGGCCGCCCGTGAGTACGGAATAAGCCGAGAAACCCTCTATCAATATCTGAGGGCTTATCCGAATGGCGGTGTTCGCATACGGCCAGTAAAAGAGGTTGTTCAAGACGCATCTATGGACGCAAAGCCTTTCATTGCGACCCTTATTCTGAACATTCAGAGTAAGTCGGCCTCCGGACCGAGCCTTTCCTCGGTTCGAGCTGAGATCGAAGACATGCTAGCGGAAGATTATGATGTGCAGAAGAACGAGAAGGGCGAGTATAGATTAGCTATTCCTGCTGAGTACACGCGCACAGAGCACGATCTCACTGCTGAGATAGCGGATCTCTTTGCCGAAATTGATGTCATTGCTGAAGAGTATGACTGTACGGCCATTGCAACGCTTCGTGAGGTGGAAGGGCAGGGGCGGGTTTGGTGAGCTCGTGCTTAGCAGGCCTGACCACAATTACTTACATAGCCCTTGGCTCGGCCGAGCAGCCCAGCCAAGGGCTGGCTACGGGGGAGTGCGGAAGGTCGGCTGTTTCCAATGATATGGCAAATAGCGGACATGTAATTTAATGCCGCAGACTGATTTTTATACCTTTCAATGAATCCATATGTTATAAAGTGACTAGTTTTATGGTCAGGAGAAGCATTGTGCAGACTGTGAATTTGGTGGATGCAAAAGCCCACCTCAGTCGTCTGGTAGATCAGGCCATGCAGGGAGAACCTGTACGTATTATGCGTCGGGGAAAAGTTGTTGCACAGATCGACAAAGTTACACTTAAGCGTAAACCCGTTGATTTGAACGCTTTACGCACTCTCACAGCAAGCATGGCACCCCAGACAGTGTCCGCACGAGAGATGGTGCGGGATATGCGAGACGAGGCACGATATTGAGCATCTATATCGATACATCCGTTCTAGTTGCAGCCCTGACCAACGAGGCTGAGACAGATCGGATGCAATCTTGGCTGGCTAGTCAAAATCCTGACGTGTTGTATGTAAGCGACTGGGTCGCGACTGAATTCTCTTCAGCGCTTTCAATCAAATTGCGGACTGGTCAGATTACCGTCGCCGATCGGGCAAATGCGTTGGCCCTTTTTACTCGCTTGTCCGCTGAAAGCTTTCAGATTCTACCCGTGACAACACAGCAGTTTAGGGCTGCTGCGCGCTTTTCTGATCAATATACGTTGGGGCTGCGTGCAGGTGATGCTTTGCATCTTGCTGTATGTGCCGATCATGGAGCTACACTATGCACTCTTGATAAGCGCCTCGCTGAGGCAGGCCCCAATATTGGCATAAACACAAAATTACTATGATTTGTCGGTCGTGGGGGGCGAACGGAAGGTCCGATTTCGGGCTGAGAGCCTTGGAAGCAGACTTCCTCCACGACGCTAGTATTCAAATAGATACAATATGTCATTGACGTATAAGTCATTGGCCTACAATTATCTTGTATGACAAAATTGCAAACCGTTGTTGAGTTGCCTGAATTCATTAAACGGGCGAGAGCCATAATGTCAGATGTAGAACGGACAGGTCTCATTAACATGCTGGCGAGAGAGCCTGCTGCTGGAATATTTTTAGGAGGTGGTCTCCGCAAAATACGCTTTTCACGAGATGGTAGCGGTAAGAGTGGGGGCGATAGAACACTCTACGTTTTCGGTGGAACGCATATGCCCATCTTTCTGCTGACCGTTTTTGCTAAAAACGAGAAAGACAATTTTACGAAGATCGAGCAAACACACCCTATCCAAGTCAGTAAAACCTTGGTGGCCAGATATGGAGAAAAATCATGAGCGCCTATAACAGTATCCTACAAGGGCTGAACGAAGCCCTTGCATATGCTGATGACCAGGATGTCAAAGCTCACGCTCATCATATTCAGGTTCCCACAGTTAATGTGGCGGCTATTCGGGGTCAAACCGGCTTGTCACAAGCACAATTTGCGAAAAGTATCGGCGTAGCGAAAGGCACGCTGTTGAATTGGGAACATGGTCGTCGCCAGCCAACGGGACCGGCTCAAGTGCTCTTGGCTATGCTGGAGAAGAACCCTTCACTAGTGAGTGATCTTTTAAGCGCATAAGCTAATGTTTTATGATGAGGCTTTATCGGTATGAAAAAGCCTCATCTACGGGGGATGCGTGCATCCGCACTCTCTAGCACGAGCAAGTTAATGTGCCATCACCACTCACTGGTATTTTACTCATCGGCGTCATCTAGCAGGCCAAACTTAACGTGACACCACCAATAAATTGATATACGAGCGTTATAGGCTCATTTTTTTACTAAGATATTTAGAAATTATTGGTGCGGTAATAATAACTATTATAAATCTTAATATTTGCATTGCCATGACAAATGGCATGTCTACCGGGGCTGATTCTGCAATGATAGCAATCGAATCTGATCCACCAGGACTCATAGCTAAATAAGCAGTAAGAATATCTATTTTATAAAATTTTACCAGAATAACTGAAAATAATCCACACACACCGATAAGAGTAAGCGTTGAAATCAATATTTTTGGCAAAAAATTTAAAGATTTTACAATGATATCACGGTCAAACTTTAATCCTATACTCCATCCTATTATTACATAGCATGTAAATAGTAACCAATAAGGGAGTTCTATATTAACAATATTAAAGTTTTGTAGTATAGCTCCTATTATTATAGGAAAAAGTAAAGACCCAGAAGACGATTTTAGTGATTTTGCCACCATGACTAAGAAAAATGTCAACAAAATATTTTCAAATAAAACTAGATAATCTAAATGATAAAACGTATTATGGTACACAATTTTATTTTGGTATGAAGTTTTTCGGTTAATAAAAAACTCTATTACAGATGCAATTATAGTAGCGCATATAACTCGTAAGTATTGCATGACAGCTACTAAACGAACATCAGCTCCGTATGCCTCTCCTAAGATAGTCATTGCATAAGCAGCTCCTGGGGAGGATCCCCAGATGGCTGTTGTCCCAGGGAGTAACTTCATCTTTGTCAATAAGAAACCTATAAATGTACTTGTAAATATTATTACTAATACACCTAAGAAAAATGGTATATAATGGGAATATATTTCAGGAAGCACAGATGACTTCAAGCTTTTCGCTATCAGTAATCCTAAAAAGCCTTGAGACAAGGAAAATAAATAGTTATTTATTTTTATTGTTGTTTTTGTTTTTTTTAATGAGAAAATAATTGATCCGATCATTGGTCCCAGCAAAAAAGATGCTGGGACATGAATTACATTAAGTATGAAGGTCGAAAGTATGGATACAGTCGATAAGATTGCCCATTCAAAATATTTTTGGTTTTTTACTATTAATAAATTCATATTAATTACATTCCAGCCATATCATCTAAGTTAATTATTTTAGATATTTCCTGTAAAATTTTCATGTCGACATAGTGCTCGTCTTCAGTCGACGCCGCGCAGGCTGGTTCGCAAACGAAAACCTCGTAATCACGATCATGTGCGTCACGAACGGTCGATTGTACTGCCCAAGTACTGCTCACTCCAGCTATAATTAAACGATCGATTTTATTAGCTCTTAAGATTGCTTCCAGTTTTGTACAATAAAATCCGCTGACTCTTGGTTTTTCTATAATGATATCAGAAAGATTTACTTCAAGATTTGGATGAAAGTCCGTACCTCTCTCACGGAGGTTAATTGCGTTATATTTATGAGCTAAACCGAATAATTGAGAGTTTTTGGGTTGTTCAACATAGCTGGGAGAGAATCCAACTTTCACGAGAATTTTTAGCCAGTTTTTATCATGGGCGATTTTTAACGCATGATTTGCCTTTTCTATCACCTGCCGACGTATAACTTCATTAGCTGCACTAGGAATTTTTCCTGATACGTCAGCTATGTCAATGATATAGTCTAACCCTATAAAGGCCGTATTCATATCATGTGTCCTTTTGCTAATTTTATGATGTTCTACAAAAACACTATTGCTCGATTAGGATCGAGAGGGTTGTTGTGACCACATGGTCGTTTTTTATAACCAATCACCGGAAGTTAAATAGAGTGATGCTTTCTGACTGAGCCAATCAAGCCATATCTCCATTGATTGCGATCTTGGATTTTCCTTGGGGGTGTAGAAATTGATGTCACGCGTGAGTTGAATATGTTGGGGATGTGTCATTTTTTTTACGCGTCTTGATTGTAAATCATCCCGGATAAGAGATGGTGTCATAAGACTTATACCAACGCCATCCGCAGCAGCCTGAATTGCTACTAAAGGTGATGAAACCCAGACTATTTTTTCAGTCGGTAGTATTTTTTTATTTCGAATAAAAAAATTATTCCAATCTTCGTACCAACCTGGAGCATGAATGCCAATTAATTTCACTTGTTGGTCATCTATTAAATGACGTGAATTAGGGCTCGAAATCAAACATAATTCTTCACTCAAAAATTTATTTTTATGAAATTTATCTTCTTCATCTTTTTCAACAGAAAAAATACCGTCTAAGTTGTTTTCGTGTATACTCTCTATTGTGCATGGAGTTATTAATTTTACCTTAAATAAATTATGTTCTTCATTAAACTTTTCTACAAGTGGTATTAATAATTTTATAGCTATACTTGAAGAACAACCTATATGCAAAATATTTTTTTTATTTCTAATTAACAAATTAGTCGCGTTCGCTATTATTTGAAACGCATTGTCTATTTCTTTAGCGAAATTCTCAGCCTCTTTAGTAAGTTTTAGAGAACGTTCACTACGATCAAAGAGACGGACACCTAATGCTCCCTCCAACTTTTGAATTTGCTGAGTTAAAGAAGAATGACCAATATTATTTTTTTCCGCCGCCGCACGAATACCGCCTGATTGTGTAACTAACCAAAAAGAACGTAACGAATTAAGTGGAGGTAGATACAGCATTACTAATTTTCTTCACCTTTGTGTGTTATCCTATTCTAACATTATACTAATTTAGTATAAAGAATTTATTTCTACAATACTAAATTAACTTAGAGTAGTATTAGTAAGTGCATTTTAGAAAATTCCGTTTGAAAAAATGATTATGGTTTTCTTCTAAACGAAATCCTGCAGGCGATGAATGTCTCGTGTAAATAGAAGAGATTACGAACAGCCTATAAGATGAAAACGAACCTCTGACATCCACCCATAATTCGAACTTCTTTATGATTTTCTTACTTTTTCGTAGTGGTAATTGGCTGTTTTTTACTCGATTATTCAACCCTTTATGAGAAAAAATGGCCGCAGACACTCCCTTTGTCCGTCCACCGACGAAGAGCGCTTATCTCCAGTTGCTTTACAGAGCCTCGAAGGCGGTGCTGTTGAATAATCTAGTTTGCTGCCGGTTTGGACTGTACAAGTATATCGACGACTTTCATGATTTCGTCCGTGCTAAGATGCGCATAACCAAATCTCAAGTAACGATAATCGTTTTCTGATTTGGTGGTGAAACGATTCCCGCTTTCGATATGCAAGCCTTTTTTTTTTAACCGCGTTTATCCAAGCGTTTGCGTCTATGTGGGGATCTATTTTTAGCCAGACCGCCAGCCCTCCAGCAGGGACAGAGAATGTTATTGCACCGCTCAGCCTATCGCGAAGTTCATTTAACAGAAGATCGCGCCTTTCAGCGTATACACGCCTGGCTTTGCGAGCATGCCGCCCAAGAACACCGTTGCGGATCATGAGCGCCATGGCTTGTTCTAGAGGCACATCTCCTTGACGATCAATTGTTTCGCGTAAATCTGTCATACGTTTCAGCATATCTGCCCGGGCAACGACATAACCTAATCGTAGCGTCGGTATCGTCAACTTAGAGAGTGATCCAATATGGATTAGCCGTTGAGAGGCACCAGCTCGGGCCGCAAGAGGCAGAACTGGTGTACTGTCAAAGCGATAATCATGGTCGTAGTCGTCTTCAATAATGAGTAAATTGTGCTGTCTTGCTAGTTCAAGAAGTCTCAAGCGTCGCCCGGCCCCGAGAGTGACGGTTGTAGGGTATTGATGATGAGGTGTGACGTATACAGCCTTGATGCTGGGATCCTGCTTTAACGTCTGTGCGAGATATTCAACGTCCAGGCCCTCGTTATCCACCGGGACGCCAATGACACGCGCTCCTCCAGAACGGAAACTGGCCCAAGCGAACGGATAGCCCGGATCTTCGACTGCAATTCCATCGCCAGGTAACAAGAGAGCTGACGCTACTAAAAAACAAACCCATCTGACTGCCGTGTGTAATAAGAATATTGTCGGCCGTGACCGAGAGGCCTCTAGCATTGAGAAAGTCTTCGGCAAGGGCCTCTCGCAATGTGTATGCGCCACGAGGGTCAGCGTAACCACTACGCTGAAGAAATTGTGTTGAGGTTAAAACCGTACGAAATGCACGTGCCAGCTCGACCCGAGGCATGAGACGCGGGTCTGGTGTCCCATCAGTGATAGTCAATAGAGAATTAGCGGGATTTGCTCTCCGTAGATTGGGCTTTTGAGGGGAAGGTGGTCCAGTTTTATCCTGCACCGCGCTAGGAAGGTCTTCAGACACAAACGTCCCGCAAGATGCTCGGGAAACCAACCAGCCTTGCATGACTAATTCATGATAAGCGGCATCAATTGTATTACGATGTAGACCAAGGGTCCGCGAAAGCGTGCGTGTTCCTGGCAAAATTTGCCCGGGTCTCAAACGCCCACGTTGGATCTCGCGTATAAGAGACTCAGCTACATCGATAAAAATCGGCCTCGTCGCGTCGCCAATTAGCTCAAGTGTTAATTCGGTACGTGACGACAAGACGACTGGTCTCCTGTTTATCGGGACTTCGCGTATGAAAAATTTTCAAGCTTTCCAAGTTTCGTTTAAAAGCGAATATCCTAACTTTATGTTAGATGAATAGTTCGAAATTATTCTACCGCATCATCACGTTTTGCGGTATTTGTTAGGGCTGCAGCTATAAGTTTTCAAGAAAGCCTCGCGAAATGCGCGCTCTGACAGATAGCCAACTTTTGAGGCAATCGATTCAATTTTCATTTTTCGATCCGATCTAAGAAGATCGGCAGCAAAGGCCATACGCCATCTTGTCAGATGCGCCATAGGCGTCACCCCGACCAGCCGTCGAAAACGATCAGCAAAAGCCGAGCGCGACATGCCAACTGCCTGAGCAAGCCTGGAGACAGTCCAGATCAGCGAGAGATCATCGTGCATCAGCTGCAGCGATCTATGAATTCTGGCGTCACTAAGCGCCCTGAGCCACCCAGAACCACCTATCCAAGCATTGTCTCTGACTGCTCGCCTGATAGTCCGTATCATCAGTATCTCTGCTAACCGGTCGATTGTCGGCGATGCACCGGGTTCTCTGCTCGCAATCTCGTCACGCATCATCTCCCGAACCTGCCGTGATAAGATATCAGCCTCATTTGCAGACATATGCAGGACTGACGGCAATTCTTGGAAGAGTAGAGGGGCTTCTGCCGATATGAGCGTAAAACACCCGACTACGAGAGAAACGCCCGCTACTGTATTCTCCTGATATTCTAAAATACTCGTCTCTTGCCATGTGGCAAGCTGGAGTGCCGTTAGAGGCGTTGTGAACGCGACCTCAGCATTGCTGCGTAAATGGAAGCGGGACGCTGCCGGAAAAAAGAGAAAATCGCCTTCGTTCAGAGCAATGAGCGGCCCTTCGTCCTGATTGATGAGGCAATTCCCCGCCATCACAGCAATGAAAACAGCATGTTGCTTCGGGAAAGCGAGACCATAGCGCCCTCCCAGAGTGACACGACCCCAGACTTTCCCTTGTGTTTTGAGAGACAAGAAAATCCGGTCGAGCAGATCCATCTAGTAATACCTTTTTCGCTGAGCGGTATCTGGCGTTTTCAGCCGGATTTCCGGACATAAAGGGATATATTCTCTAGACCTTATCGGTGAAGTTGGACTCTCTCAAGCTGGCAGCCGTGAAGGGCGCGATCTGCGCTCTCACAGACTGCCTTTGAAGGAAACAGCTTCACCATGCATACACTCTACCATCGCATTGACAGCGCGATGACCGCCATTGAGGCGCATTCGGAGCGATATTGTTGTTGCGTCCTCAACGAGCAGGGCCAGGAAATCCTTTTTTTCCGGAGCACCGAAATCCTGCCCTGCAGTGAGGGGTTCAGTCGTGCGAAGGCTGTCACCGCGCATGCGTTTCAGCTCGACACGCAGACTCTTCTTACCATTTCGCAGATCACAGAAGCCATTAAAGATACACGCTACTGCTTTCTTGCAGGTGGACTGATCTTTCCCAGTCCGACTGGCAAAACGCTGTTCATCGGGCTGTCGAGCGACAAGCCAGACAGCGATCACAAGGCAGCACTGGCTGCTGCACAGGCTCTTACTTCCACGGAGATATTGCCATGACCAGCATTCTCATTACAGGCGCCGGAACAGGATTCGGCCGGATGCTTGCCTTTTCTCTCGCTCGTCGCGGCCACGCCGTACATGCCGGGGTCGAAATAACTTCACAGGTGGGCACCTTGCGGCAGGAGGCCCAGGCATTGGGGTTGACGCTCGAAGTTTCGAGGATAGACATTACCTCTGCTCGTGATCGTGCGCGTATTCTCCGCGAGGAATTCGACATTCTCGTCAACAATGCTGGTGTCGGTCAGGGCGGCTCATTAGCCGACATGCCCGACGATGTCCTGCGTGAGCAGTATGAAACCAATTTCTTTGCAACGGCCGCTCTAACGCGCGAATATCTTCATGCCCGTAAGAATAACGGACCAACGCGTATCATTTTCATGTCGTCCATCGGCGGTATTGTGACACTTCCCTTTGCAGGGGCCTATTGTGGCTCGAAACACGCGCTTGAAACTCTTGCCCAATCACTGCATCAGGAGTTCGCCGAGCGCGATGTTACCATCGCTACCATTAACCCAGGCCCTTATCAGACGAATTTCAACGACCTGATTATGGAAGGACCACGCTACTGGCGAAGCGAGAATGATCTTTTCGATCACAGCACGCTCAGCTTTGACATGCCGCAATACAAGGACGATCAGGATATCGAGACCATGGCCGATATCACACTTGATCCTAAGTCGCGCTTCCGCAATATCCTGCCACGTGAACTGGAACAGCATATCCGCGAACAGGAGCAGGCAGTCTGGAACTGGTAATTACGTGATTTTAGCCTCGACTGCTGAGCGGGGCCAAAATTCTTGCTGCAGTGCCCATAAGACATGCACGCTGGACATCATTTTATGCCGTGTCTCGCTGTATAATCAACATTCACTGTACTGATGAAAGACGAAATTTCTGAGCCGCACCTCGCTTAAACGAGACCTCGATATCTCCCGGAAACAGTTTGGATACGAAGCTCGGGGGGACAACACGATACCGCTTCAGCGGATCAAGCATCCGATAAAACGACCAAAACTGGCCTATCCATATTATCAAAACCGGACCTTTTTATAATCCGGTCGGTGTGGTGCACTCCTCGGGACAAAGATAACTGAGGGAACGAGCATCATGAAATTTTCCGGCGTAAGCGCATTTCCAATAACGCCCATGAACGAAAAAGGGGTCGATCAAGCTGGCTTTGAGCGCCTGATAAAGCGCCTTGTCAAAGCTGGGGTTAATTCCATTGGCGTTGAAGGATCGACGGGAAATTATCCCTATCTTACCCATGATGAGCGTGTAGAGACCGCCCATGCCGCCGTAAGCTGCGCTACCGGAACACCCGTCATTGCCAGTATAGGGTCCTTCCGCACGCGAGAAGTGCTGTCACTCGCTGACCAGCTGCAGAGCGTCGGTATCGGGGCTTTGCTCCTGCCGATTGTGTCCTATCATGGACTTGGGGAAGAGGAGGTCTTTTCTATGTTTAAATCGGTCAGCCAGAACGTTTCTGTTCCGGTTATTATTTATGATTCGCCGATCCTCAGCCGTTTCGTATTTTCTGACGCGCTCTACGCTAAAATCTGCGCTTTGCCGCATATCAGCTCCATCAAGGTACCGAGCGGATGGCCGTCCGGGAATGAAGCCGTGCAACGCATACAACGACTGGCAAAGAGGCTTCCTTCGACTACTGTCATCGGTGCGAGCGGCGACAACACCTTGTCCGAAGGCGTCAAGGCTGGTGCGAAAATCTGGTACTCTGAATGGGGTGGACTTTTCCCACACAGAGCGAAATCCCTGATGCAGGCATCCGTTACCGGCGACGAAGACCAGATTGCGCGCCTCTCGGAGCAGTTCGCGCCTTTCTGGAAGGTTTCTCACAAATATGGCGGCAGCATACGGCCAATCGCTGCAGCAGCGTCCATTCTTGGCCTTACCGGCAGCGACAACCTACCGCTTCCCTTGCAGGGGGTCAGTGAGGAGGATCGGACAATATTAGAGCAGGCAATCGCACGTCACGGCATGAACTGATCGCAGTTCGACCGCGTTATTTAAATCCGCCGGAGGGCACCCCCACGCAGATCGCTGATCATCGAAAGAAGTTCTATTTCGATGATCAACACTCACGCTCCGCTCGGCCAGCATGGTTTCGAAGTCGCGGTAGCTGATCTCATAGCGGCAATACCAACGCGCCGCCCATAGGATCACTTCACCAAGAAAATGACGCCCTTGAAATCACTCATCTGCCAAACCCTACTCTAACTACCGGCAGTGGTTTTCAACAGGATATTCAACTTTGCAACAGGGGCCCCGCACGGCATCCAGCCTGCGGGTAAAAAAAGGGGGGCTGGCCGTCTGATCGGTCAAACCAAAGGGGGCATGGACACAAAGTGCAGGCGGTGATGGACAGGATCGATCGTCCAATCAGCTTCTTCATGACGGCAGGCCAGATCAGCGACTACACGGGCGCGGCCTCTCTTCTGGATAATCTGCTTACCGCAAAATGGCTGCTGGCCGATCGCGGCTATGATGCTGACTGGTTCAGGGGTGGGCTGCAAGATTGGCGCCGCGTTGCCACGCGCTACGACAGGTGCTCTGCCGTGTTTCATTCCGCCGTCAGCCTAGCCGCAATCATCATGTTTTGGCTATGCGTCCTGAGCCTAGCGTGAGAAAGTTAGTGTGACATTACTGTCCCACCTGCATCCTCACCACCGTTCTTTCTCATCACATCCATCGTGCCCGGACTCTCACCCAATGGAACAATGTAACCGTTCTCAGTGCCTGAATCTCTCTTCCAAGTCCTTCATTAATCTCATACCACTTAACGTGACATCACCTACCCAGCAGAAATAGCAATTATGAAATTAGCAACAGTATTTTTTTTGTTTTCGAACCAGTGCTCTTGATCAACTTGTATGATCGCAGAGTCTCCCTCGTTTAGGCTAATGTCGTCTAGCTCAGTATGAATTTCGAGAGACCCGGTAAGCATATAGAAAATCTCTCTTGTCCCTCTCTGATGAGCAGCGAACAGTTTCGACCTCGTTTTGGCTGGTACTTTGTACCGTAGAACCTCAATACTGGATGAGGGACGAGCGAGAGCGAGACGCTCAATACCTGTCTCTTCGTCAAAAAATCTAAGATTCTCTCCCGACCGAATAATCTTAACTGTAGCGCGCTCTACAAGCTCGGATAAATCGCAATCGAGACCCCGGGCAATGTGAAGAGCATTACGCAGACTTGGACTCAATAGCCCTCTCTCAAACCGGGACAACGCTGCTGCCGACACGCCGCACGTGTCGGCTAACTGTTCAAGCGTGATCCCCAATTGGGTGCGTCTCAAACGAACAGCCGCACCGAAATATTTATCAGGGTTTCGAGTATCAAGCGTCAAAGTGTCACGATCCTTGTTGACTTTTGCTTATTCGCAATTAAGTTTGCTTATAAGCAAATTAGAGGGTCCGTCATGCAAATTTTTTGGAGTGCATTACCTATAGTCTCGACAGTCCTTGCACTACTGATAGGTCTGCGTTCTCTATATGCTGCAAGCATTGGCGTGGGAGCTGCATGCGCCGCAATGTTTTTTAGTTTCACGGTAGCCCCCAACGTCGTGATCTCCTCCATAGCACAATGGTTTCCACTTCTTTCCGAAGTACTTCTGATCCTTGGGGGGGGGCTTTTTTTATCAAGTATCATGAAACATGCTGGTGCGCAGGCAGACCTCGCTCACTGGATCGAAAGTAAATCCGGACAAGGTGCCGGAGCCGTTCTCATGATAGTACATGGTATCACACCGTTTGCAGAATCTTTGACTGGTTTTGGCATAGGTGTGACCGTGGGAATTCCGCTTTTAGCTCATCTCAAACTACCGCCAAAACAAGTTGGAGTAATTGGTCTTTTGGGGCTTTGTGCTGTTCCTTGGGGATCAATGGGACCTGGTTCCCTTATAGCAGCTAAAATGTCCAACGTGTCGTTCTACGGTTTAGGCACACATTCGGCAGTTATAAGTTTTATTCCCTTCGTATTAACCGGAATTGCCGCTGTCCTGCTCTCTACTCCTTCTCAAGGCCGAAAGCACGCAATAAGCCAGGCTATTGTCTCCGGTTTAATGCTGACGATGGCAATAGCGGGTTTCAATCTTGTTTTTGGAACCTCTGCTGCAGGCGCTTTAGGTTCTCTGACAATCATTTTATCCCGTTTGATCAGAGTTCGTAAGTCAACTAGTCCCCCATTGGGACGTGCCGGACGCCGAGGCCTCGAAAGCTACGGTATTTTACTTGGCGGTGTCCTAGTTGTAGAAATTATACTTTCAGTCGTAGGGGCTAATGAGAATTGGCGCTACTTGGCTTCGCCAGCCCTTTGGCTATTCGTGGCCTCACTTTGGTTTTCAATAGGGAGACCTGTGCGAAAACCCGCTCGGGCTGCATGGCATGCATGGTTGCAAGTTGCGCCGGTAACCGCTCTTTTTATCATGCTCGGCGTGCTTATGGCTGTATCCGGTATGGCGACATTTCTAGCTCAAATCCTATCCGGAATTGGCCCGTCATATTTACTCGTGGCACCTTTTGTATCTGGATTGGGTGGTTTTTTAACAGGGTCGAACAGTGGTGCGAATGCCATGCTTGCTGCAACTCAAGCGTCAATAGCGCGTGGTATGAACGCAAACATTGTATGGTTTATGGCAGCTCAGAACGTATCAGCTGCATTTTTTCTAATGGCTTCGCCTGGTAAAGTGGAGATGGCTTCACAACTCGCTGGATGCACCAGAAAAGAAGATAAAGTATATCTGCAAAAAACAATGTTAATAGTTTCTATATCAACCGTATTTTTAGTTTCGGTATTTTATTTCTTTTATTCGGCCCTGTTTCAAAGTTGAGTATCCTGTTGGAAACCACTGCTGGTGTTAGCGTAGGGTTTGGCAGATGCGTGATTTCAAGGGTCGGCAAAGGTGGTGATACGATTGATTTCTTCCTCTCACAGACCCGGAACGCCAAGGCTGCCAAACGCTTTCTGGGCAAAGCTTTGAACGGTCTGAGAAGGTGGGAGAAGCCTGAGACAATCAACACGGATAAAGCCCCAACCCACGGCATAGCCATCAATGAACTTAAGAAGAACGGTAAACTTCCCGACACGGTGAAACACCGTCAGGTGAAGTCTCTGAACAACGTGATCGAGGCCGATCACGGCAAGCTGAAACGACTGATTAAACCTGTCCGTGGCTTCAAAAGCCTGAAAACCGCTTATGCGACGATTAAGGGTTTTGAAGTCATGCGCGCCTTGAAAAAGGGACAAGCTGAACTCTTCCAATTCCAAGAGGGCATCATGGGGGAAGTGCGTCTCATCGAGAGACAATTCAGCTTCTAAACCGTTTGAAAATCGAAACAAATGGGACCCACGCGGCCCTAACCTAACTTTGCAACAGGGCCCCGAAACGCTCATAGCCCGATTGGAAGGCTGAGAGCCCGGGATTGCGGGCATCACCATCCGCAAGCAGTGGTGAGCGCCCCTGCATGATGGCGCGTTCCGCCAATGCAGCCTCGACCGTGGATCCTCCGAGATTGCCACGACCCGCTTTGACTACGGCAACAGGCATGCGGGGGGATCTGGAGGGGGTAGGCTTTTCACTCATGACAGGGTCCTTAACTTACAGTGCGGTCTCCGGCTTGAATCGGAGCGGACCTCAGTATGCGGACGATGTTTGTGAGTGCGGGCAAGAGAGCGCTTAGTAGAGGCTTTTCATGCGATTACGTGACCGCATGAGTAGGGCTCTGAGAATAATCGAGCGATCTTCATGAGGGACTGCCTCCACCATCGGAATGCACGCTTTCGCCCAGTCGCGCTCACTTTCAAAAAACGAGCGTCGTGGCAGTCCCGGTAGCGCTTCATAGTCGATGTGACCATTAGGCTGACGGCCTGTCGCATCGAGTGGCATGAGAGCATCGAGCGGCAGATATTCCGGCATTCCATCAGGCCGGGGACCGACATAGGGCGGCGGAAGCGGCTTGTCCCTGTCCGCACCATAGCGGGGAGCTTGCGTTAGCATCGTCACATGGTTGGCAATCTGGCCGATCATAACCCGAGGCCGGGTGGCAGTCTCTGAAGGAATAGGCTGGGACTGTGCGGTTTCGACGGTTTCGGCAAGTGCTGTCGGCTGAATATTAGCCTGATCTGGGGCCGCCTTGGCTCTGCGCTGTACCTCATACCCTGCCATCCGCTCGCGGCGCTCTCTGTTGAGTCGCTCTTCGGTATCAGCTTTGGCCATGAGGGCAAGGATATCTTCATCCGAAGGGCCAGTCGATGATTGAGCAGCCGGTATAACTGTCCGAGATGCGGATACATCGCGCAACCGACGTTCGGCTTCTGCTTTTGCTGCAGTGATGCGCTCCTTGACGCGATACCATTCGACTCTCAAGCCATTAGGCGTAGGCGCACGGCCTTGCTGGGTCCGTAAACCGTCCCGAGCAAGATGCTCTGCAAGGATCGACCACTTCAATGCTCGCCGTCCGGTGGCTTTGAGCAACGTCTCGAAATTCTCTGTCAGCCATCTCACTACGTCAGAGCGTGTCTGACGTCTGGCGCAGCTCTCCAGATAGCTTTCCGCTGTCTGACCTGAAAACACTGTTGCGCTCATGGACCTCACTCCTGACCCGTCTTCGCCTGTCTAACACCCACCCTATTGCGTAGCAAGAGAGAAACATAACCGAAGCATTACCGCAGCCCTATCGCAGCATTAGTGTAGCATTAAAGAAGGAGGTTTTTCTTTTTCCATATACAAATGCACCCTTTTGGGTGCTGCACTTCAGAGAACACTAATGCCCATCGTGATCAATCACGGCCTGATGCTGGAGTTCGAGGGCCACGACCTCATCTCGGATAGCATCAAGTGTCTCTTCGGACACCCGACGTTTCCAGACATCAGTGTCGCGGTCATAGACCCATCCGGAGGCTTTTATGCTGTTGCGTACCCTGGCCGGAGGCGTCACTGGAAACCGTACCCGATAGGTGAATGGTACGAACTTCCGATCACCAACGTGAGCATCCAATTCGATTGCACGGGCTACCTCCTAGAGGGGTGCAACAGCCTTCTGAAAAGCCTCTTTGTCCTCTTCATGGATCTAGACATTCATCTGGATCAGACCAAGCGCTTTGCGGCGTTGACGAACGGCGTGCATGGTCTGTCGGCTCATGAGGATGCTCTCTCAAAATCTGTTCCAAACACTTCAGCACTAGTGCTCTTTAAAATGCACAACGGAAAGTTTGCATTTGTATATACGCGCGACCCTTACAACTGCCACGACCTTGCAACGGTAGTGGCACGAGGCTGACACGACGGTGCAACGACCTCTGCACGATCCGAGAACGGTCTTGGGCATCAAATGGGCGTCAGGATATGAGAGGCAGCGCCAGCGATACCGCTCTCTCGGTCAATCGGACGGTGGTGCCGCCTTAGGCGCAATCGCTTCCGCGCAGAGCACGATCAGGCGAATGGGAATGGAGAACGATAGAGTTTCTCAAAGCGCTTGTTCACACTCTCATTTCACAATTGCAACACAATGTATCATCAATATGACTGTGCCGTGTCACTGCCTTGGAGGGCTTTGTGGATTTTCCTCAGTTACCAAAATCGTCTTCGGTTAATCCCTTAAAATGGGCGACCATTATCATGGTTGCGGGGGCTGCGCTGGTCCTACTCAATCCGTTCAAACAGATTGCATCGGGCTATTGCGGTATTCGTTTGAACTTTGGTTCGGTGCAGCCAGTAGCACTGACACCGGGTCTGCATTTTGCTCTGCCGGTCTATCAGCGGATTGAAGACGTTTCGACACAACCGCAAACCACAGCATCCAATGAATGGGCGGCGACGCATGATCTTCAAGACGTGCATACGACGGTTTCGGTGACATTTCACATTAACCCTGTCGACGCACCCTCATTCTACCGAGATTTCCGGACGCTGGAGACCCTTGAGAAGCGGATCATAGGCCCGACAGTCTCGAATGACGTTAAGGCCATCACAGCGAAGTATAACGCGGAGGAGCTCATCACGAAGCGTGATGTGGTGGATAGTCAGATCAAAGAGCTCATCATTGCCTCTCTAGTGCCTTATCATTTGAGCATTGAAGCGGTGAATACGGCGAACTTCACTTTCTCTCCTGCCTATTCGCAAGCAATTGAAGCGAAACAGGTGGCGCAGCAACAAGCTCTGCAAGCGCAATATACGCTGCAACAGGTGCAGATTTCAGCACAGCAGCAGGTGGTGCAAGCGAAAGCTCAGGCAGATGCGGCGATTGCGACGGCTCAAGGACAGGCTCAGGCCTTGTTGGTGACGTCTCAGGCAGAAGCCAAAGCGAATGCTGCGATTGCTCAGTCTTTGACACCGGCCTTGTTGCAGCAAAAAGCGCTGGATCGTTGGAGTGGGACACTCCCAACCTATCTCAGTGCGGGTGCGCCTTTGCCCTTTATCGCGAATACCCCTCTGCTGGGAAAATAGCAGAGCAGAGAGATCGGCCCTGTTGCGACGTTTTAGAAGCTGCCTGAAACCCCCTATTGGTTTTGAGGTGGAGCGGTTTTTATAAGTGATTTCAAGGGTCGTCATTTTCGTGGTGAAGTGATCCTGCGGGCGGTTCGTTTGTATTGCCGTTACGAGATCAGCTTCGCGACCTGGAAGCCAAATTGGCCGAGCGGGGCGTGAGCATTGATCATTCAACGCTTTACCGCTGGGGCCAGCGCTATGCCCTTGAGATGGAGAAGCGTTTACGCTGGTACCTTGGTATTGGAAACGTCCGGGCTTTCGCGCATTGGAGCAGTGTCATCCTAAAAAAGCCCCTCGTAAACGTTTCTCACAACAATCCAGAAGTGAATGTAACAGTATCGGAACTGCACGGTCAGACAGTATTACGCCAATGTCTCAGCCCGCATGGGTTCAGGCGCAAATGCCGTTGCCACCGGAAATTCTTAATCATTTCTTTCGATTTATTCTGGTCGGGGAAACGAACGATGCGACTTTTATCTGTTTCAATCGGTTACCGAAGTTTTTTCGGTTGCCGCGTCTCTCCGAACAAGGCAAGTTGCTCTATCCGTCCGAAAGGACATCACCGTGTTTTAAAAGGAGTCCCGCACCATGCAGCACCGCAAATAAAAGAAAACCCCAGCTCTCCCGATCGCCAAATCGGAAAAGCCAGGGTCATCCAGATGATTAGAAGGTGAAAGCAAGTAAACTCACCTTACACACCTATTCGGTCGAAACGCAAGTGTTTTTGCGCAGGGTGTCGTATTGTCTGATGACAGGCCGAGAGATGGATCCGGAATACCCTTTCTCTGACCAAAGATTGTGTCATCTATGATGTCTTCTGTTTCGACGGTGCCGTCGGTGCAACGCGCACCGGGTCGCCGTACCATCACGCCAGCCATGCGGCGCGCCCGTGAGGAACTGACCCTCACCCCACCGAGTTACCCCAGCCGGGCGGATGTGTTGAGTTTGGTGAATAAAGGTGTTCGCGTCTTAGGACTCAGCCGTGGTGCTGCCCAGTTATTGATCGCGATGATCCGTCAGACGCCCAATAAAGAGTGGGACGCTGATGGACGGCCCTTTATTTTTGCCCGTAATGCCACCATGCTGCGCTGGATTGGTGGGCATGAAAGCACCCTCAGACGCTATATCCGTGAGATCGCCGAGGGCGGCTATCTCGTGCCCATTGATGGCCGCAATGGGCATCGTGGTTGTCGTTATGAGGATGGCACGGAACGGGTAGGCTTTGATTTGTCCTCGCTACGCTACCGTTACCCTGAAATGACCGAGCGGCTTCATGCCGTCAAAGCCTATGAGCGCGCCTGCCAAGCATTGCGCGATGAGATGGCTCAGCTGTTCAACGAACTGTGCTATGGCGTTGTTGCTTTGCCTGAGACATTGGTTATGTCCCTACGCAGCCTGATGCGTAAGCGCCGCGAGGTCCACAATAAAGAGCATTTGGAGCATCTCAAAACCATGATGCAGGACATCCATGCTCAATACAGCACAAACGGCCAAAAACAGCCTGTGGATAACGATTTTTCAGAGACGTTATGCCCTTCAGAATTGCACGGCATGACCGTCAAAAATGACACCCCTTATACAACTACAGAAAGAAATAAAACTTCTTACGAAGTAGAACCAGTAGCGCTTAATAAGCGCACATGCATTGACCATGCAGTGTGTGAAACGTTCGTCTCTCCCCGTCAGGCAGGGCAGAATGATGAGATTAGAGACATTGTGTCGAGCCTAACGGATACGTTGGGTGGGTTTCGTGGAACGTCCCAGTTCTTCTTGGATGTCTGCCCGGCACTACGCGATCTCTGCACAACTGCACGGCCAAAGATGGCGGATCTCATCGAAGCCGCTGAGCATTTAACCCAACATCTCGGGATTTCATTGCACAGCTGGCAACAAGGCTGTGTGATCCTTGGCCGAGAAAAGACCGCAATCGCAGTGATCGTGATGACGGCTCGCATCAGTCGCGGTGCGGATATTCGCAATCGGGAAGCCTATTTGCGCGCAATGATTGAGCGTGGTCGTCTAGGGATGCTGCGTTTGGATCGGAGTTTGTTTGGACTGCGAGGGGACCCCGATCATGCGGTCACACCGGCCAGCGCCATTCGGGCGAAATTCCGCGCTATTTTGGCGGAACATACCGCAGCGTGCGCATGACCGAGACGGAAGTTTTACCGCTCTGTGTCCCGTTGAAATGTCACGCAGAGGCCCGACGGGCTGGGGCTGTGTGGGACGCCCGTAGTCAACGTATGCTCTGGCCCTTTCCGCGCTTTGCTGGCGAAACCCGAATGGGATGTCATTCGGCGTACCGAGGCTTTAAGCTGGCTGTGTCACATCAACCAATGGTCGGTAGCGCAGGCACAAGACTGTGTCGCACGCAATGGCGTGAGCGGTGCCGCCAATCCTGGTGTTGCGATGTGTCTTGGGTTGCTCAGCATTATGGCTATGCGCTTGTCCCCGATGCGGTCGAAAAAGCCCGCGACATTCAGCGGGATTTTTCCTGTTTAATATTTTGCTTGTCTTGAAACAGGTCTAAGATTTTCACAATAACCATCGCTTGATGGGCTTAATCAGGAAGGTAGAGTGATGAAGATTGCAGATCTGGTCGATCATATTGCTTTGACAACAAACACAAGCAAGGCCGAGACCCGCGCTGTATTGGATGAGCTGGTCAAAACCATTACCGCGGCTGCGCAACAGGGTGATGAGATCAGTCTTCCGGCATTGGGAAAGTTTAAAGTCAAAGAGACGCCTGAGCGCGAGGGGCGCAAACCAGCCACTGGGGAAAAGATCACGATTGCAGCATCCCGCAAGCTGACCTTTACACCGGCCAGAGCCTTGAAAGAGGCTCTGAAAGCTTCGGTGTAAGTGCTCTTTGACCCTGTCGGCTGTTGAGAGCAGCAGCCGCACTATGCCCCAAGCCAAAACGATGCGGCAGCAATTGTCTTTGTTTCCGGAAACGATGCGTTTGCAGCGCATCGTGCCGGAGAAGAATTGTTGGCGTTTTTATCGTCTCCATCTTGAGACGGATTTGTTTGGGAGCACGGTTTTGGTGCGCTCATGGGGACGGATCGGGACCGCAGGGCAAGAACGGCGCGAGCAGTGTCCGGATGCTGCGTTGGCGCAAAAAGCGCTCATGCGGTGGGCGCGGAGTAAAATGCGTCGGGGTTATGCAGAGGAAGAGAGCAAGTAAATGAAAAATTCAGATCCAATTATTCGCCGTTCTATAAGAGTTTTAAGAATGGTGAGTGAGTTGCATATTGCTGGTTATCAGTTGCTGCGCGTAATGCCTTATCTTTCGTCAAGCGGTGCATATTGGCGATTAGAGATTGGCCCATCTGTAATGTTCTATCAGGCTCACGGTGCCATAATATGTACGACAAGTAGTCAAATTGTGACCGAAGAAGAACGCCCGGACTTTCCGAAAACAGAAACTTATTCGAGTGCAAGCGCGGAATCCGGACAGTATTTCGAATGGAAGGATGCTGCTAAAGATGATGCACGGGCATTAGCCAAAAAGTTTATCGAACGCTTCCCAGAACTTGTTCAAAGCGGGTATGGTTGGGATTACGCCTATGCGGGCTGGTATCAGCGACTGTTAGGCCTTGCGGAGGAAGGGTGGTTGCCCTGTGCGTTTGGCCCTTATCTTGATCCAAATCGTCAGTATCTGCACGTACAAGATTGTCGGTATGGGTTAGAGGGTGTGCGTGAAGAACGAGCGCCTCTTTTGCCTAATCCTCCCCCAGGTGTGTTCGATGGCACGGCGTGGTTTTAGCAAAACTATCCACGCTTCCGACCGTAGGTTGTAGACGAAGCATCTTGTTCTTCTAGGACATAGAAGCGTGGCGCAAAAAACTGATCTGGGGTAGCCTTTGAGTAACATTATTGAGGCCCTTAATGAACCCGACTGAGATTTACGACGCACTCGCCCAAATTGCCGCAGAACCATTTGACCCGATTGAGTTTCCTTTTGCATTTGCAGCCGCAACTGACGCAGCTCAAGCAGCTATTTCCAAACTGCGTAACGGATCAACTAACAAGTCAGATCTTTCCGGCGGCGTGCTTTTCGGTAAACGGTTTCATTACGCCCCGGCCCAATCGGGGCAAAGCGATATTGTGCTTGACCAACTCCGGGCCTCGAAGAAAACCAAAACATCAAAACCCGCCATTCTGCTCGCAACTGATGGCGATATGATTGCAGCCGAGCATCTAGCCTCGGGCGATACGCTGCACTGGGCTTCTGTGGTTGCCGTCTGAAATGCAAGAAGTTTCTGGCCCTGATGTGCGAGTGATCGATTGCGGTCTTCTGTCAGGCCTTTGAACGCGGCATTTACAAAAGCCGCTGGCCGATATGGTGATCTGCGGATCGGGTCCAAATCTCTGTTCCGTATTTGAGAACACTGAGCCCTTGGCTGGTTTTCCTAATCCGGATCGGCTCGATCATGCGCCCATATGGGTCGTCGCTTTCTCACACCCCTTTACCGGTTCTGCTTACATACGACTGAGTTCAACTCATCTCGCAGCAGTCAGAACCGGATCCCGATAATTTTCGTGTTTTGTCAGCATGGCCCAAATCGTTCGGGCCATTTTGTTGGCCAGCGCGATCGCGACGAGCATACGCGGCTTGCAGGCCATCATCCGGGCCAGCCAGGAGCCCGGAACGGGAGGTTTACGCCCCGCCCAGCCTACACGCGACATTGCCCCTATGATCAACAATCGCCGAATGTCAGCCTGGCCGGCCTTCGAAACCCGCCCGAGCCTTTCCTTGCCACCAGACGAAAACTGCTTTGGAACCAGCCCAAGCCAAGCCGCAAAATCGCGTCCGCAGCGAAAAGTCTCCATTGCAGGTGCAAAAGCTTCCACGGCCAGGGCCGTCAAAGGCCCGACCCCAGGCATTGTCTCCAGACGCTGAGCCACACCGCTCTCTTGCGAAAGCCTGACCATCGCACGGGTCTTTTCTGCAATCTTCCTTGACTGCGCGTCGATCTGTTCGAGAAGGTCCCGACATTCCTGACGAACAAGAGTTGGAAGACGAACGCTTTCATCGTCGACCATCTCTTCAAGGCGCTTGAGATAGGTCATTCCTTTCGGAACCACCAGACCAAACTCATAAAGCGTGCTGCGAAGAGCATTCACCAGTTCAGTGCGCTGGTGAACCAGTCGATCACGGCAACGATATAAAACGGTCCGTGCCTGCTGATCTTCTGCTTTGGGTGTCACAAAGCGCATCTCCGGCTGCCGGGCAGCAATAACAATCGCTTCAGCGTCAGCTGCGTCGTTCTTCTGGCGTTTGACGAACGGGCGCACATATTGCGGTGCGATCAGCTTTACCTCGTGACCCGCATTCACCAATTCCCGTGCCCAATAATGAGCACTTCCACACGCTTCCATGATAACAAGCGCCGCCGGTTGGCTGGCCATAAACTAAAGGAATTGTGGACGGCGGATCTTCTTGCGGAACAGTAAATCCCCCGTGATGGAAGCTGCGTGAATCTGGAAAACGTTCTTTGCCAGATCAATGCCAATCATCGTATCGTTCATCTGCCGTTCTCTCTTACTCGTGGCTATTCACATCTACCACGTTGGCACATACCGATGCCGTTAGGGGAGGACGGCAACCACCCCATCTCTGTTGCAAAGTTCCGCTTGAGTCGCGTGGGCCCCGTTTATTTCGATTTTCAAACGGTTTAGAAGCTGAATTGTCTTTCGATGAGACGCACTTCTCCCATGATACCCTCTTGGAACTGGAAGAGTTCAGCTTGTCCCTTTTTCAAGGCGCATAACCTCGAAGCCTTTAATGGTTGCATAAGCGGTTTTCAGGCTTCTCCCACCTTCTCAGTCCGTTTAAAGCTTTGCTCAAAAAGCGTTTGGTCGCCTTAGCGCTTCGGGTCGGCGAGAGGAAGAAATCAATCGTATCACCGCCTTTGCCGACAGCACGGTACAGATAAGTCCATTTTCCTTTGACCTTAATGTAGGTCTCATCAACTCGCCAGCTGCTGGAAAACCCCGGGTGTTTCCAATACCAGCGGGGGCGTTTTTCCATCTCGGGTGTATACCTCTGAACCCAGCGGTAGATCGTTGAATGATCAACGCTCACACCGCGTTCACAGAGCATGGTTTCAAGGTCGCGGTAACTAATCCCATACCGACAATACCAGCGCACTGCCCATAGGATCACTTCACCACAAAAATGACGGCCCTTGAAATCACGCATCTACCAAGCCCTACGCTAACACCGGCAGCGGTTTCCAACAGGATGCTCAACTTTGCAACAGGGCCTTTTATCTTCCTGTAAAAAATTAATTTTTAATTAATATTATTTCTCCTGTACCGGAAACACCTCTATTGGTGCCCCACTTTTGAAGTATTGATACTTCATCAATAAATGATTTTCTAATAAATAAAGTTAATGATGGTGTCTTTTGACATCCATTTAATCCGCATTTAAAACTAATAAGCGCTTCTCCATGAAGAGATCCTTTTTCATCTAACAAAATAGCTCCCTTTTCAGCACAACTGTGTGATCGGCATCCTGATATTAAATGGGTGATGTCACATTAACCCCGCCGTGTTAGATGGCAGCGATGAGTAAGACGCTTGTGAGCTACAAACGGCATCGTTTCCCGCGTGAATTGATAGCCCATGCGGTATGGTTGTCTTTCCGTTTTCCTTTGAGCTTTCGTTTGGTTGAGGAAATGCTGCTCGAACGTGGGATTGTGGTATCGTATAAGACGATCCGTCGCTGGAGCCTGAAGTTTGGTGCGGAGTATGTTCGCAGTTTGCGCCGCAAACGCGCCAAACGTGGTGATTTATGGCATCTGGACGAAATCAGGGTTGTGATTGGCGGCCACATTCATTGGCTCTGGCGCGCTGTCGATCAAGACGGCTATATCCTTGATGAAATCTTACAAAGACGGCGCAATACCAAGGCCGCCAAGCGTAAACTTCGTCTGTCTGTTCGGCATCTTTCCCACAAGGAGCTGAACAATCGAGCGGAAAACAGCCATTTACCACTGCGAAAACGGGAACGGATCATGCAAAGGTTCCGATCCCCGGGCGGGTGTCAGAGGTTCGTCTCCGTCTTCTCTGTCGTCCGTAATCTCTTTGTTCCACCCGCCGCTAACGCCAACGCTCTCACACGACACATTCATCGTCTCCAAGCCTTCGCGCAGTGGAAAACTGTGACTATTCTCGCAGCTTGAAATCACTCAAATACAACCATACTCAAAGCAAAAAACTTAACGTGACATCCCCGGAGAAGGTTTTGCCGGAGCCTACGGCATGCGCCATATAGGTGCTGCCTGCGGTGATGATCCGCCACACCACGCGTTTTTGATGGTCGCGCAGACGAATAACGCTGCTCGCCCCCGGCAATTGCAGATGTCGGCCGTCAAACTGGCGCGGGACAAGGTTGTTATACGTGTCGTTATACAGCCGCACCAAACGCTGTGCCCGCTCACCGTCTTCCCAGACCCACTGGCTAAACGCTTCGCGCAGCGCCATCAGCTTTTCTTTAGCGGCTTCGGTTTCACGGGCGTTCAGAACACGACGTTCACCGCCTTCGGGATCGCGGATCGTATCGAAGATTTTGGGCGTGCTCTGGTTAAGTGCATCTTCCAGAAGGTCTTGTGCAGGGCGTCGCTGTGTTCCCCACGTCGAGGTCGCCTCGGCCTTGCCGTAAAACGGCGCTTTCTCCACGCTCCAGGCCGCGACTTCGGCAGTGTGCCAAACCTGGGCTTCAACCCCGATTTTTTCAGCAATGAAGGCTTCCACATCCGAGGCTGGCACCCATGGTGCACCCAAACGCGCAGTAATATCACTAGGGCGCAAATCCGCAGGCTGCGCGTCTTCTAACGCGCGTACCAAGCTTGTATAGGCCGGATCCGTCTCCGCCGCCTCTCGCGCTTGAGCCAATTTGGTGCGGACCGCGCCCGATAACGCCTCATCGGCCATCACCCAGAGCGGGCGTTCCGGCGTGCTGCGCACAGGGTCACGATACACCGCCTCCCCAAGCTCGGCCTGTGCCGCCTCCTCACTGCACCCCAGCAACTCCGCAATCCGAGGCATATCCACCCCACCCACTTCATGCAGGCAGACCGCAAGCGCGTCATGGGCGCTGGCAATCTCTGGCTCGCTTGGCGCATGGATGATCCGCTCTGAGAAGATCGGACCAGGACGCCCCTCGTCACGGTCTTCGTCATACTCTTCAATCGCACTGACCAGCCAGACATCCGGGTCATCATAGAACGGTTGCAAATGCGGACGGCGTTGTGTGCTGCTCTCCTCGCCGGTTTCCGGGTCAACCCGCACACTGGTTTTTACAAGGTTAATCGGGCCAAAGGCTTTGACGAACGCAGCGTAAGCGCGTTTTAAGTCCTGCTGGAACCCCGCATAAGGCGCATTCTCCATCTGCGCACGCAGCACAGAGCGCGCCGCGTCACGCACGGGGATTAGCCCTTTGATGATATTGGCGTGTTTTTGGAAAATCCCCTCTTTCTGATCCCCCTTTCGGACCCGAACCGGCGTCGTTTCGCCATCGATGATCTGATGCAGTTCTGTCTTAATCAGGACGTAGCTGCCCTCACGCAGCACACTCCCCTGCCCAGCACTGGCTAACGCAGCACGCGCCTCCTGGGCGCTGTGCGGCGTCACAGCCTGCGGCTCTGGGAACCGCACCTGACCTTTGAGACGGCTCAACGCATTGGGCAGCGCCTCGTCCAAAGCCTGCATCGCAGGGGCGGTGCAGGTGTATTCCGGTCCATATTGGCCCGTTGTCCACCCATGTTGACCCAGCACCTGCTCAGGGTGATCGAGGAAATACTGGTTGATCTGAAGCGCACCATCGCCCTGATCACTCTGCGGCACCGTGCCCACATCCTGCCAGAGGGTATCCGCTGTGTCTTCGCCGGGGACATGGCGGCGCAGCACCAGAAGATCCACCACCACCTCGGTTCCGGCATCATCGCGCATCGCCCCTGCGGGCAGGCGCACGGCCCCGACCAAATCCGCCATCTCCGCAATATGCGCACGCGCTTTGTGGTCGGTTTTATCCATCGTCCAACGCGAGGTTACAAACACGGCCAGCGCACCGGGGCGCAAACGGCTGACAGCACGCGCGATGAAGTAATCATGCAAGGACAAACCCATCTTGCCCAACGCATCCGTCCCACGCACGGTGCGGTTGCTAAAGGGCGGGTTGCCCACTGCCAGATCATAGCGGTCAGCCAGACGGGCTTTGGTAAAATCTTCCTGGCGCACCCATTGATTGGGGAAGAGCTTTTGCGTGATCCGCGCGGTCAGCGGGTCGTTTTCAATAGCGGTCCAAGCGGTGTTCTCTGCAAGCGTTTCAGGCATCGCCGCCATGAACAATCCGGTTCCACAGCCCGGCTCCAGCGCCTTACCGCCCTTGAACCCCATTTGCAGGATCACATCCCACACAGCATGGATGATCACTTCGGGGGTGTAATGCGCGTATTGGGTCGCCCGCGCTAGGCCTGCGCGTTCCTGCACACTGGTTGCTTGTTCCAGCTGCTGGCCCAGCTCTTCCCACCCTTCGCGGAACGCTTCGCCAGCACGCGGAAAGAGGCTATTGGCCAGTTCGCCTGCTCCAAAGCCGGTAAAGCGCGCCAATTGCGCTTGTTCATCGATTGTGGCCGGACGGTTTTCTGTCTCCAGCTGTGTGAGCACGCGAATGGCGTTCAGATTGTCGCGCCCACGCGCTTTCCAGCCTGCGGCGAGGCCGCGTGTACCGCTCAGGCGGAAATCACGCTTGACGACGTCCACCACCTCTTGCGCCACGTGGCGGGCTTCGGCGACAGCATGATCACCGGGCAAACTCCCCCAGAACAAAGACGGGGCATCATTCAGGGCGGAAGTCTCGAAAAAGCTCAGCTGGGTCGTACGCATGGCACACTCCGGACAAGCGCCAACACCCGGTTCCTGCGCGGGGCAGACCGGGGGTGTTAGCGTTCAGTATTAAGGGGCAGGACGGGATTGGTGCGGGGTGAGCCGCAAAATGTCAGAAAGGGCCGAAACGCAGGGCGATCTGCTCACGCTCAGCGGCCGAAATCAGGGCGAGAGCGCTGAGATGATAGCGTGAGCCAAGGCGGGCTTTACTGGCCACGCGCCACCACGCTTGCTGATCGCCACAATCCAGACCACGCAGCTGTGTTTCGCCCTCAGGGCCGTTTTGCGGATGGGGCAGAGTATGTAGGGTCCAGCCCTCGCGATGGGCCTGGATCAACGAAAAACCAGCGGGAATGGGTTGGCTTTGGCGGGTCATGCCTGTCTTCTCCTCTCTTGACCCTTTCCGGCAACCACGGCGTCGTTGGGCCGTGCACGGGCGGCGCTTGCGCCGGGACCGCCCGGCCCGCAGCGCAGCGAGGACACGGACGGACCCACCCCTTGCACGGCACAGCGATCCCGTGGTGCCTCCCTTCCCTGTTCTGCCTTTGTCTGCCGGTCTTCTGTCTTTCTCCCTTTCCCTTTTGCTTTTGTGCTGGCGTCTCTTTGTGTGTCTTTTTCCTGTGGACGTGGGAACGCGGTGGTGTCACGGGCATGACGTGACACGTTGTTGGCTGAGGTGGCTGTTCGTCACATTTCAAAACACCGCTCTGCTAACCCGCTCAGTAGCGCACAAGCGCGTCTGTGGGCTGCGGCGAAGGCGCAGTCTACAGACACCGTTTCAGCGCACGCAGCGCGGGCGCGCCGCGCAAGGTGCGCATCCCCGCCATCACTCAAGAGCGTTGTGATGGCAGGGGTCTGTTGCTCTATCGCTTACCCCCATCGGCTGATGGGGGCACCGGTGCGTACAGCGCGGCACATCAAGGCGGAAGGTACAGGCTCAGCCCGAAGACGCAGAGGCTTTTCGTGACGGCCATCCCATGTCAGCCCCTCGCAAGGCTCTAACATCCCCAAACGCACCGCATCCTCATCACGGCACGCACAGACCCGCTCATTGCCCCCTTTGGAGCGACGGCATGGCTCGGAGGGCCCTGCGCCACAGCCACGGCATGGCACGCGCAAAGCAGGATCACCCTCCTCCCAGACCGCCGAACACCGACGGCAGGACAGAGGAGCAAAGGTGTCGGTCCAGCGTTGCGGGACGCGGACAGGGCGGTTCGGAATGTAGGGGAAAGCGTATCGGCGCATGAGGCTCGTTCCAGTCTTGTGGATTTCAAGCATCAAGCCGGGCAGGCGGGCTCTCGGGGTGCAACAGTGCCGCGCAGCGGCAGGATCACCGGCCCCCCGCAGTCACGCGCAAGCGCCAGCGGCGCTGAGCATGGCGAGGAGGGCGGGTGACCCACCTGTTGCAGCGCGAGGGACCGGCTGGCAGGAGGTTAGCTGCCAATTTCTTTTCGTTATCTTTTAATTCAAGTCTTGATGAACTTTGGATCAGGTGATGCAACGTTGCATCACCTGATCCAAACTAACCTACCAACTTTGTTAACTCAGCGTGTAATAAACGCAGAGCGCTCATATCCTTATCGCTGAATTTGACATTTTTAACTTCGAAATCACGTATTACCTGAATAATCTTTGGCGCCATTTTCTCAATATTTATAGCTTTTAATTGCCTATCAGGGTTAGACTGTCCATCTTTTCTATCCGGCTCAATACTAAAATTTCTCTCGTTAAGAGAAGCCACTGTGACTTCACCTGAGAGAGCCTTTTCCATAAGTTTGTCACGACGTGCCGGATCATCAATACGCGCTATCCCAACCAAAACGTTCATTGGTACGCTGGCCGCGCCAGCTTTTTCTAAAAAGCTCTCAGGCAAGCTTAATAACTTTATTGCCCTGCTAATCCTAGCTTGGTCCATACCCAGTTCTGCAGCGGCTTTCCTTTGGGACCACTGATTGTAATCTAATAAGTTTTTAATTCCCTTCGCTTCTTCTACTGGATTTAAATCCACTCTCATCAAATTTTCTATAAGCGCTGCAGAGGTAGAATTGCCATCGTGAGGAATTGCAAGAATTGATGTCCAATCAGCAAGTTTTGCAGCTCGGAACCGCCTCTCCCCAGCTACTATAATCCATTTTTCAGAATTTTCTGATGACTGTCTTACTAAAATTGGTTGCAGCTGCCCCTGCTGCTTCAATGACTCCGCAAGCTCTTCTAAAGAAGCTTGTTCAAAATTTCGCCTAGGCTGATTCGGATCAGGAATAATCTGATCAATCGACGCTTCAAATGTGTGCCTAAACTTACCGTCTCCGAGAAATGGGACGTCCACCTGCTCCATTACCTGAGAATGAGTTTGTGCAAACGCTGAAGCAGGGCGTTGTTTAAATGTGCGTTTCATGAATTTTCTCTTTTATCTGTATCCAAACTCAGAACTGAAGATGCGTTTATAAAATTACGACGCCCGGCTATTGCTTCAGCAAGGCGCACATAAACTCTGACAGAAGGACTACGGGGCGCGACATCCACTGGGATTTTAGATGCCCACGCAGCATTACTAAACGACGTACTGGAGGGTACCGGCTCTAGTACGGGTGCACGATTATCCATTACCCGAATTAAATGCTCTATAATTCCTACATCGACATACTGATTTTGTACAAATTGTGTTGGGATAACACCACCCAGTCTTAACCGAGGATTACTTCGACGATTTACTTTTGTGATTGTATCTAGAATTAGATTAACTCCCATAACATCGTACGGCTCAGTCCTAACGGGAACGAATACTGTATTTGACGACGCCAAAGCCATCCAAGTAAGAAAACCCAAATGTGGCGGAGAATCCAAAATGATAAATTCGTAATTATCTTGTACTTGAGATATTGCTTCTTTCAACAACCCTTCAGTCCCAGGTTCACGTCGAATATCCACTTCAGCCAAATCAATATGACTTGGACAGAAATCAACAGGAATTTCGACCTCCACTCCCTCAATAGGACCCTTTTTCACAATACAATTGGACATCGATGCATCTTTAAGCAAAGCATGCGCAAGTGTTTTTCCTTGACGATATAGAGGAACAATTTGCATTCCCAGCAAAGCTGCGGTTGCACTAGCCTGTGGATCAACGTCTATAAGAAGAACACGATATCCCATTTTAGAAAGTGCCACAGAGACGTTGAGTGCACTTGTGGTTTTCCCAACCCCTCCTTTTTGATTAGCAAAAGTTATAATTGTTGTTTGACGCTTCTCTCCATGGAGTAATGCTTCCAACTCAGAAGACACCTCAGCCGGCAGTGGTTGCCTACTGTTTTCCCAGCGTGAAATAGTATGCCGATCATAGCTTCGGTTCAGTCGTAAATTTAATACATCCTTTAACTGACTTTGCGACAATCCAAGCTTTTCACGAACCTCTTTAAGAAATGACATTAATGTTACTCCATAATACGCACTATCAACATCAACACATCAACATCAACACGTCAACATCAACAATGATCTATATCTAATTTTGTCCCCCTAAAGTGATGCAACGTTGCATCACTTTAGGGACGGATATTGCAAACTTAGGTTGAGATCAGACACTCATTTGACATCATCTAGAAACAGGGACTGTGTCATTGGTCCGCATGATCTGATGGTCGCTGGCTATGCACGCAGTCGAGGACACATTGTTGCAATCGGAAACCTTCATGAGTTTGAAATAATATACAGTCTTTTATCAAAGGATTTGCCCCTTAAATCAGGACACACCAATTCGGGCGATCACGAGATAGTACGGCTAATGGAATAGCGAATCTTCCATTAGGTTGCCTCACCGCGAATATGATGTTCCTTGAAAACACTCATCGGGCATGCATTACTCTAAAACTAAGAGCAGCTTCTAACAGGATCGCCATATTTGCAGCGATGTCCTTCATAGCGAAGAAACTAGAGTTTTTAAGTCCTCTCCCTTCTGGACCTCAGAGCCAGAAAGATTAATCATACATCCAACTAGAGAGTTAGTGATCTAAAGAAAGTACTATTCATTTAAGGAACCTGTTTATGACCGACGGTGCTGAGGAAGAGACCGAGAAATCTACCCAAGCTGTGAAAACGGAGCAGTTACTTTCCTTTAAAACATCAGGCAGAAATATCGCCCCAAACGCCTTAAGTGCCGAATTCAGCCTAATGAAAGGCTGCCTTAAGTCCCCCCTCACGCCGAAAGTAGCACTACGACTAGCTGATAAAAGTGGTAACTATCTGCTCAAACTCGTGAGCCCGCGCACCGATGGTGATAATGCCATCCTGCGGATCGAGGTACCACGTGGAAACAAACTTGGAGACATTCTTCCTTCCACAAACGCACCTGATATTCCATTTTGTAAAGTGATATTTCGACCACTTGAAATCGATGGATATCCGCCTCGCTCCGTCGTCGATCTAATTCGCAACCCCGAAGATCACACGACAATTGTGCTGGATGCATTTGCAGAGGTTTTTGGGACGGATGTTCTTGAAACCTTGAAGACTTCCCTCCTGACAGTTCTTCCTGCTCCAACCCAGCTCGGTATAGGCGAATTTCCGATTATATTTGTTCCAAGGCCAGATGGGCAGGATTTACAAATTACCCCTGTATCTCCTGCGGCCGCTTTTATGGGAATGAAACGCGTTAGGAAGCATTATTTTCAAAAAACACAGCCAGATCGCCCCATGCCGCGCAGCAAGTGGACAGAACAGGCTGTGAGCGCGAAGCCACAAAATATTTCTGGTGCTATCGGAGGGCCTCGGGTCCGTTTCCGGGCTGACATGCCGACACAGTTATCGCACGAAGAAGCGGACCTATTCCGCTTTGCACAAGGCGGCTCATTTCCACTGTGGCGTGACAGCGCGGTTGCCGCGCGGATCTTACGTTACGGGGATCGCTTAACGTCGGATAATGAATTTAACAATAAGAACACGCGGGCAGCTTTGAACCAGGTGGCGGATGACTTGATCTCCGATGCTGTTGAGTTCATCCAAGATACCTTGCGCGACACTGTCGACTACGCGAAGCGACAAGGAATTGCCGAAAAGCACTCGGCTCTACCTTCTCTGCCCCAGTTACTGTTAAAACGGAGATGGAAAAATACAGATGAAGAAGACAAAGCACGCAAAGCTCTGACAAGTCCTCATTTTGAGCTTCGTCTTGCGAAAAGCCGTATGGCCGCGAAGGGTTTGTAATGCCAGAACTCCGTAATCTCTTTGTGCTACGCGACATTCAAGCAAGCCGCGTCAATCTGATTATGAATGATTATGCAGCGGGTCTTCCCAGCCCTTTATCCTTTTTGGGATTAGGAGATTTTTTAGCACGTCGGCTAAAATTAAAGCCTTGGAGCGCGTCTGTTCTCCCTATCCTGCATGCCGTCCGTGTCTCAGAGGGGCGGACAAAGCCAGAGATGGAGAACAAATCTAGCGTTTTCGCGCCAATTGAGACAATGGAAGACTTAGTCGGCTCGGTCACGGTTTCTTTGCTGATTAATCTGCCTGGATGCGAAAGCGAAAATGCCTTGGCGCGTGCCTTAACTGGCTGTCGTATCGCTGGGGGTATTATTCAAAATAATGATGTAAAAGTTCAGGCTCTAACGCCGGATGGGTCCGCCTTTAGAAGCCTTCGGCGCGGATATGCCATGCTGGCTCCAGAACAAAACGAGCGGCGGGTTATTTCCAAAGGCGACAATGATAGCCTGACCGAGATTGCGACACTGTTGTTTCCCGTTGAACGGCCTGCGGGCTTTGGCTGGATCGTACCCGCGGCAGTCGGCTATCATTTGCTTGAAGACCCAGAGCATGCTCCTAAGCGCACCCGCACCAGAAGCAAAGATATCCCTCACGTTTTTGCTGAGCCTGTACTTGGCATCGCTGAGTTAGTCTCTGTGCGCAATCGACGGCTGACGGAACTATCGCCGGAAGCATTCGCCTCAGCTTTTTGGCACTGGGACGCACGCGAAGACATGCTGTTGGGGCATTCTGCCTATTTTTCAAACAATAAATTAAATGATGTGACCAAGGAGGTTTTGAACCATGGCTAAAACCAGCGCTCCACTGTCCCTTGAAACCGGAATGCTTGCTTTTGCACGCTCTCTCCAGATCACGGAAGGCTTGTTCTACGCCACGCGCAAAGCAGATTCAGCTATTGCGGCACCTATTGAAATTCTTGAAAAGGGCGTGCGCGGACAGTCATCGGAAGACAAAGCGAAAAATCCCGGTCTGAGTAATCCTCAATCTGTTGAATATGCAATCGTACCCCAAGGGCATGACGGGGTTCGTTTGACATTCTCTATCCGTTTTATGCCGTTTTCACGTGCTCCGCACGCTTGCAATAATACCGATGTCGGGTCGGCTTATGAACGCCTCGCTACGGCATACCGTGCAGCCGACGGGTATAAGGTTCTAGCCGGTCTATATTTGTGGAATATCGCCAATGCGCGTTTTGCGTGGCGCAACCGTTTCCAAAGCGACGCCATGTCGGTGAGTATTACGACAAGTGGTGGAACACGTCTGAAGTTTGATCCGTTTAAGCTCAGTCTTACAGAACCAGCATCAGCCGTAGAACTGAGTGCCGCCTTAATCGGAGGCAACACTGCCGACATTGAGAAGGTCATTGATGGCATAGCGTTCGGTTTGGCGAACGAAGACCATGAAGCCTACACGGTGAATGTATCTTGGGATGCAGAAATGGAAGCCGGTCAGGAGGTTTTCCCATCGCAAGAATATGTTCGCGAGGAAAAGGCCATCGCCAATTTGAGCCGCGTTTTTGCAAAGCTTCCGACCAAATGGGGTGGTCGTTCGCTGATGCAGGCTTCCATGCATTCGCAGAAAATAGGGGCAGCCCTACGCTGCATCGATATTTGGCACGGTGATGAAGATGAGACGAAACCAATACCGGTTAATCCTTATGGCGGCGTACAGGAAACCGGTGCCGTTTTGCGCAACTCCAAAACAAAACGCAGCTTCTACGACTTACGCAAAAACGGCGAGACGCTGATCGACGGAATAGAGAGCGCCACAACCGTTAGTGAAATTTCGGGCGATGCTCATTTTGTCATGGCAAACCTGATCCGAGGGGGCGTCTTTGGATCAAGCAGCAAAAAGGCAGAGGGGTGATGGACACACTTAACGAGGGAAAGGGGCGTTGTCTTGCGACGTCCCGCCTTCTGATCCGTCCTGTGCGCGCAGTCATCGAACTCGGAGCAGCCGGGGATGTGCTCTCTGGTGCTATCAGAGCTGTGCATCACGCCAACCGGCACGGCTCGGTTGAAGATTTCATTGCCATCGCCTTCCCCACGATGAGGATGGGGCGAGAAACCATGCTCTCCGGCGACGATATTGAGTTGATTGGATCGGATGCGTCGCTTGGTAGATTTCTCGAACTTGAGGGAATCATAACACTGAAAAGACGTGGTATGCTGGAAGACACTTCCCTAGATCAGGTCTATGCCGATGAAGGCATGATAGGCGCGGCTTACGTTCGCGATCGGGCTGTTGAGAAGCACACTCCCGGTTGGATACGTCGTACTGAAGCCCGCGCAGCGCGACGCGGAAAGCCCTTGGGAAAGGCTGTCAAGCAGCGCGAGAACGATCTAAAGTCTCTTGTCCTCACACATGGTACAACGGTTTTGCATATCCGTGAGGTCGTTGGTCCCTTCACTGATCGCCCGTTGCACGTCAGTACTTATGGTTTTTCAGGTTCTGGCGATCCGGCTATTTTGCCCGTGTTTCCAGAAAGTGCCCGTACGGTGGATAATGCAGATTAAAGGTGGCCCCCGCCTTCTGATGACAGATCGGGAAAGCGCTGTTTATCTTGAACATGCAAGAATACACGTTGAGGGAGAACGGGTCGTTTATCACATCGACGACGATGAAAATCGCCGCGAATTCAATATCCCTCATGTCAATCTCGCGGTTCTCTTTATTGGTCAAGGCACCTCAATCACTCAGGGAGCAATGCGTCTGCTGGGGGAAGAGGGCGTGCATCTTGCTGTCACTGGCAGTGGCGGCACCCCTTTGCATATGGGAAGCTTAACAAGCTACACCGCAACGCGACATTTCAGAGAGCTATTGCCAATATACTTGTCGGAAGAAAAGTCCTTGAAAGCGGCCATATCGGTCATGCAAGACCGGACGTTGCGCATGCGTAAGCTGGGAGGCAAGGGGGCTACGAAAGTGCTCAGGGCGCGTGAGACGATGGGGCTATCGAAAAAATGTGCCTCTTTTGAAGAAAACCTCAAAACCTGCGCCAGTATTCAACAACTTTTGGGCTTCGAAGGGCAATTTACAAAGGCATGTTATGCCGAATTTTCCTCAATCGCGGCGCTCCCGAAAGATAGTCCGTTTCGTCGTGACGCCGGTGCAGGCGAAGCAACGAAAGGCCCTACTGACCGGGTCAAGCTCATTAACCGTTTGATCGATCACGGGAATTATCTTTGCTATGGGATGGCCGGTGCCGCACTTTGGGCCTTGGGGATCCCTCCACACATGTCGATCTTCCACGGCAAAACGCGGGCAGGTGGATTGGTTTTTGATATTGCAGATAGCTTCAAAGATGCCTTGGTGCTGCCCTTGGCTTTTGCCCCGTATAAGGAGAAAAGCGTATCCGAAGCGGAAAAAACGTTTCGCGCAAGACTAATTGAGGCTTTTAACGATCACGCTATCCTTAAGGAGGCCATTGCGACAATCGACAAGCTGATCCTCGCGGCCAACCTGACGTAGAATTTCGAATATGCGTGAGATCATCGCCGTCTGTAGATCAGAAAAAAAATCCCGCGAACGGGTCGCCCGAATTCTCGACAGGTATTTCTGGCGTATCGGGGATAGAACTTGGCGCGGCAAAGCGACAAATGCCTGCCTGAACCGCGTTTCGCGTGAGTTGCGCAAGACCGCCACGCGAAATACTGCCGTGGTGATCCATGAGATCCGATCCGCTGCCTCAAGCCGGAAACCGCTGATCCGTATCGGTGCACAGCATGCTTTCTCGGAAGAAGGTGCTGTTCCTGTCGCTACGCACCCCGCTGCTTTTTCTAATCGCAAATCATCCCTTGCATCCCGGGAAACCGCAGAAGCAATCTTACGCATCGCAGCCTTGTTTCACGACCTTGGTAAAGCCACGGCTCTTTTCCAAAAAAAGCTCGACCGAGCAATAAAGAAAGGTCCGCCTGAGTCCGACGCTGTACGTCACGAGCTATTCTCCGCTGCAGTTTGGGACGACCTGTTCGGCACAGTTACAGACGAAAAGTTGCCTCATCGAATCAAAAATCTGACGCCTGGTGAGATCGATGCATCTTGCCTTCGTGTGCAGGATCTCTTGGGCAAGCTGCATCGCGCTCCCGATCGAAATTTAGGCCTTGCCTTTACTCAAAAGGCAGATCACTTGACTTATCATATTGGCATGCTGGTTTTGACCCATCACCGCTTGCCGACGGCAAATCGCGATTGCAAGACCCTTCTGGCCGAACAGCATGTGAATCAGAACGGCGCTCTGACGCCTCATGTTGATCTTGCCATAGCGCCAGGAACACCATTTTGGCATGAAAACTGGTGGCTCACAGCGTTGAACCGGGAAGCTGATAGGCTGCGTTTGGGGCCGCCGATAGCAAGCGCTGACATGGCCATACGTGCCTCGCTCATGTTGGCGGATCACCTAGGGTCTGCGATGAAGACTAGCCGAGAAATCAGTGACGGACATTTAGCGAATACTATTCGAGCCGAGGCAGAGAACCTGATATTACGCGCCGATAGCCTGTCTCGTCACACGAAACGTGTCTACCGATATGCTCGTTTTTCTTTTGATGCGACGCACCATCAGAGGGATCGTTATCCTGCCCTGAGCGAAGACGCGATGCCTCCCGAGGTCGCGTTCCCTCAACTGTCTTGCGACACACGCTTTGCGTGGCAATCGACCGCCGCTCAGGCCGCCAAGAAAATATGCTCGGAAAACGAAGGCGGATTTTTCGCCGCGATTATTGCTGGGACAGGCACAGGGAAAACGCGCGGCGCCCCCACCATTCTTGCGGCTGCTAGTCTAGGAGATCATGTCCCCGAGCGCCGCTATTTCAGAATGAGCCTTGGCCTCGGATTACGCGTTTTAGCGACACAATCGGCTAAAGAATATGTCAAGGACCTGAACTTCGGTCAGAAAGATGTGTCGGTTTCGGTCGGTGCGCCGCCTTTAGAGTTTGGCGAAGATCTACCCGATTCCACTGATGAAAGTGGTTCAGAAAGCCTGGTGAATCTGCCTGAATGGCTACGCATTCAGCAGGCAGATGGTCCCGTTCCCGAAGAGGGCGCTGAGCAAGAAGAAGACTGGCTTCGGGGACTTTCTTTAGATACGGGGCGCTCTCTTCCCGCTTTTGTGGATATCTTTCTCGATCTAGCAGGAGACAGGAATGGAAATGGTCGCAGGTTTTTAAACGCACCTGTTCTGGTTTCAACGATCGATTATCTGATGCCCGTTGCCACCCCGACAAGCGCACGTTTTTTGTTGCCCGCGCTGCGTGTCCTAAGCTCCGATTTAATATTAGATGAGATCGACCAGTATGATGGAGAAGATCTCGCTGCGATCGGGCGTTTGGTATTTCAATCAGGGGCCGCGGGGCGCCGTGTCATCATCATGTCAGCCACCCTCACCAAAGAGATCGTCGAGACACTGCATTCTTCCTATCACGCGGGCTGGAAGGAGTATGCGCGGTCTTTAGGATTATCTGAAAGGTGCAACCTTTTGATTTGCGGAGATAATCCGGTCTCGCTTTCCGTAAATGCTGACGATGAGCCTTGCGACGTGGTGTTTGAGCGTTGTTGTGATGCGATATTGCGTGGCTTTAGAACTGCCCCGGCCCTACGGCGGGGGAAGGTTCTCCCTCCCGTACCGACATGGGAAGGACTTATTACAACTGTTGATGAGGCTTGTTCAGCCGCACACAACGAGAATGCCATAGATATTGATGGTGTTCGCGTTTCTGTGGGGCTCGTTCGGATGACGCGCATTTCGCACACGGCCGATTTGGCACGCCGATTAAATGCTGGCGATATTGGCGGAAGGCTCCGCGTGCTCCTTTGTCTTCATTCACAAATGACCAGACTGGTACGGGGTTGGATTGAGTCCCGCCTGAAGCAGGCCCTTACCCGTAAGGGGGACTTTCCCGAAGCTGGCGTCAAAGCTCTATGTGATGAAGTACGGCTCTTTGAACGTGCACGAAAAATTTGTGCCAAGGATATTGAAATCGTTGTTATCACCTCACCCGTTATTGAGACCGGTAATGATCTGGATTTTGACTATGCAATTATCGATCCGATTTCGACACGCGCCATCATTCAAACCGCAGGAAGGGTAAGGCGGCACCGCCCCCCTCTCGGAAGTACCCCGAATGTGTGGATATTGGGACAAAGTCCTATTGCCTTGGATACTGGGAAGCTCAAAATGCCAGGTGTCGAAACGGAATTGAGTGGGGACACTCAAGTTCCAAGGTCTTCTCTTCTTGATGGCTATAAAGGACGCTTATTTTCGGAGATCGTAGGCAATAACGTGTTCGAGCGCATCGATGCCGTAGCAATCCTTGACGATACTGTGTCCTTTCCCCTCAAACAGGCAGAGGCTGAGCTTTGTCGCAAGATGCTCTCTATCAGCTCTGACGCGCCGTTGGGGCGTTACATTTCATCTTCCACGGCGCGATGGAATACCAAGGTTTCTCAGATGCGTAAATTTCGCAGAACCAACCAGCGCGAAATTCGCTTCGTGCTGAAAGGCGAAACTTTGTCCGATGCTGTTTGGTATGTGGATATGGCCCCTGGCACAAGACATAGCGTATTGCGGGAGGCCGGAGACAAAATGCGCTCTACCTCTCTACGCTCTCCTGAAGCTGTTTTGTTGGCTGATACCATCGAACGGGCCTGGCGGGCCTATGCTCAAAATAGTCGAGAAATTTCGTCATTGGAACTTGCGTCCCTTATGAGCGTGGGGCTTCCTGTCTGGGATAATAAAACGTGTGTGGATGTTACCATGGACGATCTGAGCGGACTAACTCGAGGCTCTTTTGAGGATTAATCATCTATCCTCGGGAAAAGTATTTTATTACAGTGCGTTAACCCCGGTCTTTGAAAAGATGGTATGATAGCTCTAGTGTTGCTAGAGCTCTGAAATAAATAACTTTTGTGTGCGTACACTTACTGCTCCCCGCCGGGTAGGCGGCTGAGAGATTCAAGATCGCCGGAATTGGGACGAGCAGCACGCTCCCCGCCGGGTAGGCGGCTGAGAGATCGGATACGCCGCTAAAAGTTTTAAAGCTATAGCTCCCCGCCGGGTAGGCGGCTGAGAGAGATTGAAGATCAGGGCGTTTTACAGTCTGGCAGCTCCCCGCCGGGTAGGCGGCTGAGAGATTAAGTCTGGAGCGGTGCTGTCCTTACACATTGCTCCCCGCCGGGTAGGCGGCTGAGAGAAAACAGAGACATCAGACGGCAAAGGTTCAATCGCTCCCCGCCGGGTAGGCGGCTGAGAGAAAAATTCAGGAAATAAACAATGACAGCCCCTAGCTCCCCGCCGGGTAGGCGGCTGAGAGAAATAATAATAGCTCTTTTACGCCAGTTCTGTAGCTCCCCGCCGGGTAGGCGGCTGAGAGATCAACAGACGGGGCAGGAGGCGGGCCAACGCTTCCCGCCGGGTAGGCGGCTGAGAGATGAACATCAGCGGACAATTCGTTGGCGAACTGGCTCCCCGCCGGGTAGGCGGCTGAGAGATAGTAGTGCCTGCACCAAGCATCAGCGGCTGGACCCGGCCCTGTTGCAAAGTTGAGTATCCTGTTTGAAACCGCTGCCGGTAGTTAGAGTAGGGTTTGGCAGATGGGTGATTTCAAGGGACGTCATTTTCGTGGTGAGGTAATCCTGTGGGCGGTGCGTTGGTATTGCCATTACGGGATTAGCTACCGGGATTTGGAAACCATGCTGGCCGAGCGGGGCGTGAGTGTTGATCATTCAACGATATATCGCTGGGTCCAGCGCTATGCTCCCGAGATGGAAAAGCGCCTTCGGTGGTATTGGAAACGCCCGGGCTTTTCCAGCAGCTGGCGGGTTGATGAGACCTACATCAAGGTCAAAGGAAAATGGACCTATCTGTACCGGGCTGTTGGCAAAGGCGGTGATAGGATTGATTTTTTCCTCTCACCGACCCGGAGCGCTAAGGCGGCCAAACGTTTTTTGAGCAAAGCTTTAAACGGACTGAGAAGGTGGGAGAAGCCTGAAACAATCAACACAGACAAGGCGCCGACCTATGGTCGGGCCATCAACGAATTCACGAAGAACGGTAAGCTACCCGACACGGTGAAACACCGTCAGGTCAAGTATCTAAACAGCGTGATTGAGGCTGATCATGGCAAACTCAAACAGCTGATCAAGCCGGTCCGTGGCTTCAAAAGCCTGAAAACCGCTTATGCGACGATCAAAGGTTTTGAGGTCATGCGGGCCTTGAAAAAGGGACAAGCTGAACTCTTCCAATTCCAAAAGGGTATCATGGGAGAAGTGCGTCTCATCGAGAGACAATTCAGCTTCTAAATCGTTTGACAAACAAAACAAATAGGATGCACTCAACCCAGACTTAACTTTGCAACAGGGCCGGCGAGTTAATCTTTTGCCGCCCCGGAGCTTCGCAGCGAGAAAGGGCATCGCGTATGGCGAGGCCGAGCTCTTCGTCGGACGCGGAGAGCGGAACGGTGACCCGCGTCGAGGCATATTTTTTCTTATCCATCGGCCCCCACGCGCTATGCCCGCCGGGTTGCCGCTTAGAGGCGGACAGCGTCACGAAGTCGTCAACTAAATCATGCCAACTAGCATATACAACATCGCATCGATCGCCAATTTTCTCACGTTTTTTATAGCCGTATGTGCGCATAATCTCGTCGCAGAAATCTAGCCGTCTTTTATCTGACACTTCCTCCATTTTTATACGATCCTCTTTATCGAGAGGACGACCTGGCGTGTTAAAATACTCGCTACTCAAGAGAGCTTTGCGGAAATTTTCGCCGATCCATTGCGCTGTGGCATCCTTGGAAGCATGAACGCACCAACCAGTCCGCGAAAAATATACGCCTTTCCAGATTTCTTGTGACTCAAGAGAAATATATTTGGGCGATAGGGCAATCAGCACACTCTTTCTGTGGAGACCACGAATGCGCTCCGGGGTATAAATTAACTCATTCATACGATGGCATCGATCTCAAAAGTGAGTGGCTTGTAGCCATTGGTTTCATAAGAAGCCATTTTTGCGGCGGCACCATGATAGGCTTCGCAGATCTGTTTCCACTGCGCGTCGGTTGTACCGTCTACCCGGACAGCCAACTCAAACCTATAGGATTCGATTTCGGATTGAGTAAACTGGATAGTGACGGGTGATCCTTGCCTACTGTTACCTCTTACATATTTTATGGACATTTCCTTCAAGTCTTTCCATATCTGGTATTTGATATTGGCCGGGCTGTATTTCTTGTCCTTATCGATCTCCTGGAAAGACTTACGACCGGTATTCAAGACCTTGTCACTGACAGCGTCACCGGTATCCTTGTTCCAGTGATCGAAGGTCATCCAGTTACTTTTATGATCCTGCAACCAGACGTAATTTCCGGTTGTATTACCTCCATTCAACTTTTGTTGTACGTAAGCCTCATACGGCAAGCCTTGCGCAGTTGGACCTTTCCCAGCTCCTGTCGCCCACACGATACCATCCGTAGCGTATGATGACGGCCAGTCTCTCTGATTAACGGTTTGCCATTTGGCATTCGCTGAGGTGATCTGCCCGATATTGGTTACGTCCGTTGTGTGTAACCTACGAAACATTTGGACATCATCACACGGTGTCTGAGGGTTATCTTTATCCTGTTGAATGACGGTTTTAGTAATACTTTGGCTCACAGCCGCATTCATAGTACTGGTCACGCCTTGGAGCAAAATCCCGTCAACATCTTGCCATGTTTCTGCTGGGTCCATCATGGGCTCCACAAGCATGCTCGCCATTAGATCCGTTGCTTGTTCAACCGATGCAGCAGGGGATGCTATGTAATCATCAAAAGTTGCATTGGCTGCTGGCGCTTTATAAGCTGCAGCTTCTGCTTCCAATTGCTCTTGTGTCTGACCATTCACTATGGCTTTCGCCTGATACAGGTTTGTCATCCCTGTTCTGAGTGTCTGGAGCTGAAAATCATTTATTGGTGGCAGACCCCAATGAGCAAACAGTTGATTGGCACCGTCGTGAAATTCTGAAGACTCTGTTAGTTCTTTAATAACGTATAAATGACTGCTTGCGCCAGAGGCAAGGTCGTCTTGTACGTTTTTCCGCCATTGAATATCAGTTTCTGTGAAGGGCCGTCCGTACATAAATTCGAGACTAGATTGCAGACTTTGTACTGTCTCAGAAGAGTAAGCTAGAGCCGTTTTTACGTTGCTGAAATTGCCTGAATTAGCGAGAATTTTTTGATAAAAAGCGATCTGCCCGTCATTAGGATTATAGAGACCAACTTCTGTTCGGTACTGTGCCATGATGGTGTCGTGGCTTTCTTGGGAATAGGCTATAGTGGACTGTATAGCTTGCAGCGAACCACCATCAGCAAGGGATTTCTGGTATGTTGCCAGACCGGATGGGTCTGCTGAACGCCCAAGCTCATCTTGGTAAAGCTTATTGATGTTGTTCTGAGCTTCTTGGGAATAGGCTATAGCGGAGCGTATGCTTTGCAGCGAACCACCATCAGCAAGGGATTTCTGGTATGTTGCCAGACCGGACGGGTCTGCTGAACGCCCAAGCTCATCTTGGTAAAGCTTATTAAGATTGTTCTGAGCTTCTTGCGAGTAGGCTATAGTGGACCTTATAGCTTGCAGCGAACCACCATCAGCAAGGGATTTCTGGTATGTTGCCAGACCGGATGGGTCTGCTGAACGCCCAAGCTCATCTTGGTAGAGCTTATTAATATTGTTCTGTACTTCTTCCGAATAGGCTTGTTCGGCCCGTATTTGTTGTGTTGTCTTCCCAGAATGTAGCTGTTCTTTATACCAATTCCAATTGCTTTCCTCGATATGACCGTAAAAGCTATTGAACATTTTTTCGGCTGAACCACGCGAAGTCCCGTCAATGAGTTCGTTTCTCATATCATTGAAACTTGCTGAGCGATTGGCTAAACGGTCCGTAAAACCATTGATGTAGTTTCCGTCCCACTCTTCCTTGGCATCATTGCGGTCTTGGACACCGTTTATCATGTCCATAACATGGGCGCGCATTCGCCCAGAATGCGCTTCTTCTTGCCAGACTTGCTGTGTTGTTTTCCCCGAATGAAGTTGGTCTTTAAACCATGCTATGTCCGTATCGGATGTATAACCGTAGAAATTGTCATACATCTTATGGGCGGCAACTTGTGAAGTGCCGTCTATCAAATTGTTACGAATGTCTTTGAAGGTTTGACTATGGTTGGCCAAACTATTGGTTACCGCATCAACATAAGGCGCATCCCATTCTTCTTTCGCGTCGTTCCTGTCCTGCACACCGTTGATCATATCCAAAACCTGAGCACGCATTCGCCCAGAATGAGCTTCTTCCTGCCATATTTTTTCAAAAGTCTTTCCTGATTTCAGTTGGTCTTTAAACCAACGGGAATCACCGTCACTGAGATTTCCGTAAAAATTGTCGTACATTTTATGGGCTGATTGATTTACGTAGGGTGAGTTTTCAATGTACTTATTGCGTATGTTTTTAATCGTTGCGATGTATTGGTCTTGCGCCGCTTGATAAGGTGTTAAAACTCTATTTGCTGCTAATCTACTGTTCACGGTGTCGTAAATACTATTCCAATCGTCCTGTTTTTCAGCACTTGTTAACGGCCTGTTTAAAATCTCTGAACCAATTTTGTCAGCAACATTGTCTCTATAATAATCAGCATAGCTTCTGGTCAGCATATGCCGGTCATGCGTGCTAATCCACGATGAAGGAGCAGGGCCGAAATTATAAAGCCCCATCTGAGATGATGGACCATAAATCCCCCCTTGATCGGGTGCTGCGTATACATTTCCATATTGGTCATATGAAAATGCGGTACTTTTACTTTCACTCAATGTCGATAAGCTATAGTTCTTAAAGTCAAAGGTGTTTTGCTTATTATTACCTATTACATTCCAATAATCTACGTTTCCTTTAGAAATATATTGATAAATATCTTCTTTGTTTCCTGCCTGTTGTGCATCAATAAATTCTTTTTCTTTTAAGAAAAAAGAGGCACTCGCCTCTATACTTACGGCGCCATGGTTATCATTAAAAAGTAAGTTTTGATTTTGGTTAATAACTAAAACATTTTGGTCAGACATAACAAAACCTTATAAATTTTAATGTTTCGTAACTTTCTAAAAACATTTGATAAATTAAAATTTATTTCAATATATGTTCACATGCCTGCTTGGTTGTTAACACCACATGTACAGTCAAAAACTGTCATTTTGGGGTATATCCCAGAATGGCGTCATGGCACTCGCTCAGAATCCGTCATGATAGAATAGTTTTACTATATTCATGACATTCGTCCCCAAACCTCATAGATACTAACATGACATTTAGGGGAGAAGAGGGCGTTGAAGGGTCAAAGGGTCGGTTATGTCCGTGTGAGTACATTCGATCAAAATGTTGATCGTCAATTGGATGGCGAAATACTGGATCGGGTTTTCACCGATAAAGCGTCCGGCAAAGATGTTCAGCGGGCTCAGCTTGATGAGCTTCTTGCCTTCGTGCGTGAAGGCGACATCGTGGTCGTGCATAGTATGGACCGATTAGCGCGTAATCTCGATGACCTCCGCAATCTAGTTCACACGCTGACGCGAAAAGGCGTTTGTGTTGAGTTTATCAAAGAGCGTCTCATTTTCTCAGACAAAGATGAATCCCTGCCCAAATTGATGCTTTCGGTGATGGGCGCTTTTGCAGAGTTTGAACGCTCTCTCATTCGGGAAAGACAGCGCGAGGGTATTGCGCTGGCTAAAAAGCGTGGTGCCTATCGTGGCCGGAAGCGGGTTCTATCTCACGAACAAGTTGCAGACATCCTCCAGCGTATCAGCGACGGTGAGACAAAAGCTGCGATTGCCCGCGAGCGCGGCATAAGCCGGGAAACTCTCTATCAGTATCTAAGAGCTTATCCGAATGGCGGGGTTCGCATGCGGCCGGTAAAAGAGGTTGTTCACGACGCACCTATGGGCGCAAAGCCGTTCATTGCGACCCTTATTCTGAACATTCAGAGTCAGTCCGCCTCCGGACCGAGCCTTTCCTCGGTTCGAGCTGAGATCGAAGACATGCTGGCGGAAGATTACGATGTGCAGAAGAACGAGAAGGGCGAGTATAGGTTAGCTATTCCTGCAGAGTACACGCGTACGGAGCATGATCTCACTGCTGAGATAGCGGATCTCTTTGACGAAATTGACGCCATTGCTGAAGAGTATGTCTGTACGGCCGTCGGAACGCTTCGTGAAATGGGAGGGCAGGAGCGTGTTTGGTAAGCTTTCTGCTTAGCAAACCTGACCACAATCACTTAACAACCCTTGGCTCAACCGAGCAGCCAAGGGCTGCTACGGGGGGGCAGCGGAAGGTCGGCTGTCAGAGAAAATAGTGGTGAAGCGAATATCGTCAGTACTTTAAGTTGCGGATTGAGTGGGTTTGAAGTATCTACTAAGTAGATACATGGAGATAGTCTTATGCATGGAACCGTACGTAAGTGGGGTAATAGCGCCGCCATTCGCTTGCCAACGAGCATTCTTGAAGCCGTACAGCTTCAGATCGACCAGCCTGTGGATGTTCATGAGGAAGACGGGCGCATTATTATTCAGCCCATCCGTCATAAAAACCTCTCTTTAGAAAGCCTAACTGCGGCAATCACGGATGAAAACCGTCATGGTGAGGTTGACTTTGGGGTCGCAATCGGGGGCGAGGCTTGGTGATGCCAGAATGGGTCCCGGACTGCGGGGAGATTGTGTGGCTTGAATTCGATCCTCAAGCAGGCCGTGAACAGGCAGGGCACCGGCCTGCCGTGGTGCTATCCCCTGCATCTTACAACGCAAAGTCAGGCATGATTGTCTGCTGCCCAACGACCACACGCATCAAAGGCTACCCGTTCGAAGTTTCGCTTCAGGGCCAGCCAGCGAGCGTTGTGCTATCTGACCAGGTCAGGAGCCTCGACTGGCGAGCGCGCCGTGCAAAAATGAAGGGCAAGGTTACAGAGGACGAACTAGAATCTGTCCGTGAGAAGGTGCGTCTCTTGGTCGGATAGGTGTGTGTAGGGTCCTGTTGCAAAGTTAGGTTTGGGGGAAAGCGGAGTGTGTCCTTCGCGACGCAAATTTTTGTGAGCGGACATTTCCGGGAGGGTACGTCAATGATGCGCAGGACTCTGATGATGACCAGACCCCGTTTGCCCCGCCTGTGCCGCCAGCGTTGGCGGCGATGAAGGCGGTCATGGGTGAGCGTGGTGATGAAGCTCCTATAATCGTCGAGCGGGTAATTCAGGTTCCTTGGGCCTGCACAAGGCGGTGAAGATTTCACGCACGATGTATCGTTTGAGGCATCGGATAATTTCACCGCTGGTCTTTCCGTTTGCGGTTTTTTTTCGACGTAAGCCAGGGTTGGCGGATGAGTGCGCATTCTGACGATCGCGACGCAGTAAAGAGCGGCATTGGCCTGCCGGTTGCCGCCTCGGTTCAACCGAAAGCGGTTTGTCCTGCCGCTTGAGGCCGGGATCGGGCAGACCCCGCACAGACGGGCAAGTGCCGCTTCTGATCGGATACGCGCGGGGTCATCACCGATCAAGATCGACATGTCCGCGATCGTCAGCGTGGCAATACCGTGTGCCGCGTGCAGTCCGGCAGCCTTGCTTTCGACCAGAGGATCGAGGTCGCGATCAAGGGCGGCAATTTCGTCATGAAGTGCTAGCCACCGCCTGGCTAGGGAGCGCATGGCGGTCTTCGTCGAGGACAGCAGCGTCCGCTCCTGTGATATCCGAAAAGCCGCGATCGTACAAATGAGTGCCATCTTGCCGCGACATTTCCCAAGTGGTGATGTCACATTAAATTTTGTGAGCTGAATACGTCTGGTTTTGAGTGGATTCAGGCCGTGAGAATAGTCACAGTTTTCCACTGCGCGAAGGCTTGGAGACGATGCATGTGTCGTGCGAGAGCATTGGCGTTAGCGACGGGTGGAACGAAGAGATTACGGACGGCCGAGAAGACGGTTAAGAACCTCTGACATCCGCCCGGGGATCGGAACCTTTGCATGGTTCGTTCCCGTTTTCGTAGCGGTAAATGGCTGTTTTCGGCTCGATTGTTCAGCCCTTTGTGGGAAAGATGCCGGACAGACAGGCCGAGTTTGCGCTTTGCGGCCTCATACGATTTCAGCTTATCCGTGATCATCCGCCGGGGACGCACACCTTGCTGGCGCAAAAGGCGGGTCAGGAGACGCTTGGCGGCCTTGGTATTACGCTGTTTTTGAAGAATTTCATCAAGGATATAGCCGTCTTGATCGACAGCGCGCCAGAGCCAATGAATGTGGCCGCCAATCACAACCCTAACTTCGTCCAAATGCCATAAATCACCACGTTTGGCGCGTTTGCGGCGCAAACTGCGAACATACTCCGCACCAAACTTCAGGTTCCAGCGACAAATCGTCTCATACGACACCACAATCCCACGTTCGAGCAGCATTTCCTCAACCAAACGAAAGCTCAATGGAAAACGGAAATACAACCATACCGCATGGGCTATCAATTCACGCGGAAAACGATGCCGTTTGTAGCTCAATGGTATTTTACTCATCGGCGTCATCTAGTAGGACAAACTTAACGTGACATCACCTTTGGTTTGAGTGCATTCTGTTTGTTTTTTGATTTTCGAACGGTTTAGACGCTGAATTGTCTGTCGATGAGACGCACTTCTCCCATGATGCCCTCTTGGAACTGGAAGAATTTGGCCTGTCCTTTTTTTCAGGGCACGCATGACCTCAAAACCCTTGATCGTAGCGTAAGCTGTTTTGAGGCTTTTGAAGCCACGAACCGGCCTGATCAGCTGTTTGAGTTTGCCGCGATCGGCCTCAATCACGTTGTTCAGATACTTGACCTGACGGTGTTTCACCGTATCGGGTAGCTTACCGTTCTTCTTGAGTTCGTTGATTGCACTGCCGTAGGCCGGGGCTTTATCCGTGTTGATTGTCTCGGGCTTCTCCCAGTCCCTCAGGCCGTTTAAAGCTTTACCCAGAAAGCGTTTGGCAGCCTTGGCGTTCCGGGTCTGTGAGAGGAAAAAATCAATCCTATCACCACCCTTGCCGACAGCCCGGTACAGATACGCCCATTTCCCTTTGATCTTGATGGAGATCTCATCAACCCGCCAACTGCTGGAAAAGCCAGGGCGTTTCCAATACCATCGAAGGCGCTTTTCCATCTCGGGTGCATACCTCTGAACCCAGCGGTAAATCGTCGACCATTCAACGCTTAGTGGAAAATTGAAATCGATCTTGCAGTATGAATTAGCTTAAGTTTAGCTGTTTTCAGCTTACATGACTCAAACAGACAATACCCGTTTCCAAAAAACAAGCGTTTATAAAAATTATAATAACAGCATCATATTTGGGAAAATTTATTTCATAAATCGTCACACATAAATTTAGTTTGTTATTTACTATCATATAATAAATTAAATTAGTATTTAGATGTTTTTTATAGTATTGGCGAGCAGTCTTCTAACATAAACGAGAATGTTCCTTGGTTATTTTCAAAAAATAAGGATGCGCTAGCATGTCCTCTTATAATGTTTCCTCGGGCCAAGTTGTGTCCAACACCCTCGTGTATGGAGATGTGGAAACCGTCTCGAGTGGCGGCATTACGCAAGATCAGCACAACGGTGGCCAACGCTTTGTTCTTTCCGGCGGGATTGTTCGGAACGGCGTAGTAAGTAGTGGTGGAAAAGATTATATTTCCAGCGGTGGTTCATCTTACCAAGGTGTCATTCAAAATGGTGGCATTCGTTATGTCTCTGGCGGAGGAACTGCCGATAATTCGTTTATTGCCTCCGGGGGACTGTTAGCGCTGCTAGCGGCGCAATAATCCTTGCTGTTAACGCTTTCAGCGGCGGCGTGCTCAGTGCGGCGAATGGTGCAATTCTTAGTGGTGGCAATCTAGCAACAGGTGCGTCGATTACAGCAAATTCTGCTACCCTGCTTGAAGGAACGATCAATGTTTCTTCAGGTTCGAAGGTCGCAAATGGTACGTTGACTGGGTCGGGTGCGGCTTTAAGCGCTTATAGCGGCTCTGTAATCAGCAATGTTAGCATTGGTAGTGGTACTCGGTTGTACTTGGGATCAGGTGCAGCAGGGTCCGCTAACGTAGTTAACGGTGGAACACTTGAAATTTCTTCGGGGGCATCGCCATCGAATAATAAATTTGGAAATAACACTGGTGGAACTATTATTATAGATAGTGGGGCTACGTGGAATAATAATAATAATCCGACTTATGGTGCAACATCTGGAAATACATTAATTATTAAAAGCGGTGGCACCGTATCTGGGACAGTGATCGAATCAGGAGGGACAACTATTGTTTCTTCTGGCGGCGTTCTTTTAGGCACGCAAACTGTCTCCTCTGGTGGAACCTTAGTCCTCAACGGTACAGCAGGAAGCGGTATTGTTTCCCTATCCGGTGATGGCGCGCACCTCGTGATTAGCGGTACGGCAATGCCTACCAACACCATTTCAAACTGGTCTCCAACAGATACAATCGACCTTGCGTCTGTTCCAAAATCCAGCGTCACTAGCGTCACGACAACATCTACTGGAATTACTTTTTACACAAAAAGCGGCAACTACTCTCTTAACGTACCAGATGCCAATAAATACGGATACGCACTCTCAGCCGATAGTAATGGTGGGTTAGTCTACACGACCTGTTTTGCGGAAGGGACTTTGATTAAGACACCGAGTGGTGAAGCAGCCGTTGAAACTCTTGCACCGGGCTCTATGGTTATGACTCCTGAAGGGGCCATGCCCCTAAAATGGCTTGGTCACCGGTCGATTGACGTCTCCAAACAAATTAACCCCGAAGCCAACTGGCTGGTCCGTATTTGTGCCGGGGCTCTAGCCGATCACGTACCCGCCCGGGATCTCTTGGTAACACAAGAGCACTGCATGGTCTTTGATGGAAAACTTGTGCCAGCCCGTATGCTTGTGAATGGAATATCTATTTATCTTGATCGCTCGATTAATGCTTACACCTACTACCACGTTGAACTTGACACACATATGCCCATCTGGGCCGAAGGAGCATTGACGGAAAGCTATCTGGATACAGGAAACCGTGACCAATTTGAAAATCATTATGTGACAAGCATAATGTCGGATCGTTGTGAGGTTGGCTCGGATTTTCTACCCCTGGATACCTCCCGCGCCTTCGTGGAGCCCATATTCCGTCGTTTGGTCGACCGTACCGGGTTGGTTCCTTCAGTACCTGCATTAGTAGACGATGCAGATTTGCACTTGGCGACCGAAACTGGAGAAGTCATTCGCGCTAGCCGCATCAGTGGTGCGTATCATATGTTTATGCTGCCCGATAACGTTGAGACGGTGACTATAGCCTCACGAACAAGCCGCCCTTCAGACGTCATCGGTCCTTTCATGGATGACCGACGCGAACTCGGTGTCCTTGTTGGCGAGGCAAAGTTGTTCTGCGCTTACAAGACTGTATCGCTCAATGTCACGGAAACAAGTCTAGCTCGTAAGGGATGGTACGAAAGCGACGCATTGGGGCGTAGATGGACCAATGGTGCCGCATCGCTCCACATTGGTTCAGCGACACAAGGAGAGCCCCGCATGCTCACCCTGCAAATCTTGTCGCAAGGCCCGTATCTCCGTGAAGTGCAGCAAACAGTGCTGCGTGCCACAGCCTGAAAAACGTCTCTTACGGCCCCACATAAAAATGCGGGGCCGTAAGTTTGGCTTTGTTGCAAAGTGCTACTTGAGTCGCGTGCATCCTATTCGTTTTGATTTTCGAATGATTTAGAAGGTGAATTGTCTCTCGATGAGACGCACTTCTCCCATAATGCCGTCTTGGAACTGGAAGAATTTGGCCTGTCCCTTTTTTAGTGCGCGCATAACCTCAAAACCTTTGATCGTGGCATAGGCGGTTTTCAGGCTTTTGAAGCCACGGACCAGCTTGATCAGCTGCTTGAGTTTGCCTTGATCATCTCGAGCTTCTCACATACCCCCGGCGTCTTCAAGGTTTTGCTTAGAAAGCGTTTGGCAGCCTTAGTGTTTCGGTCGGCGGGAGATAGAAAACAATCTTATCAGCGTTTTTGCCGGTCGCATAACAGAGATCCGTTCGTTGCTCTCCGACCTTGATGTAGGTCTCAACAATCCGTCAGCTGCTGAAAAACCTTGGACGTTTTCGATACCAGCGCAAACGCTTGTCCATCTCGGGGGCATAGCGCTGGACCCAGCGATAAATTGTTGAATGATCAACGCTCACGCCCCGCTCAGCCAGCATGGTTTCAAGGTCGCGGTAGCTAATCCCATAACGGCAAAATCAACGCACCGCCCATGAGATCACTTCACCACGAAAATGACGACCTTTGAAATCACGCATCGGACCAGTCCCACCTCAAAACCAATAGAGGGTTTCAAGCAGCGGATAAAACTTTACAACAGGGCCATATGTTTTCTCTATCTTGGCAAGATACTATAAATTTTTTTAAAAAACTTAAGTTTTCCCTGTCAAAAACGATTATTTTCCCCTAATGTCGCATCACTTTTTGTTAATATAATGTTGATGCAATTTCTGTGTGGGCACACGGAAGTTGTTACTGGGGGAAAAATGGCAGATACGGTTGTTAGTGGAAATCAAGTTACTCGGAACAAAACGTTTAATAACGGCGATCGTCTTTATGTCGGCCCTAACGGGTCAGCAGATTATGCGACACTTAACAGTGGGTCGCTAGCCACAATTACGAACAGTCCATATGGTATTCACGATAGCACCGTCAATAATGGTGCGTCGTTAGTTTTGAGTAGTGGGGGGTTCGGAACAACTACTAAGGTTAATGGCGGTAACGTTACCGTTTCTTCCGGCGGAACCTACAATTACAACTGGACTAACGCTGGGGGCACTGTAACCGTCTTAAACGGTGGCACGGCTTGGACAAACTTCGTTTCCGGACAAAACGCCGCAGTCATCATTTCGTCCGGAGGCTTTGGTAGTGACGCCCGAGTAGGTTCCGACGGTCGGTATAGTGTCGGGTCAGGCGGGCGGCTGAGCGGCGCTAATGTAGGCAGTGGCGGCACCCTGTATGCTATTGGCGGTTCCATAGCAACGGCAACGATTTCGGCAGGGGGAACAGCCTTCATTCAAAACGGCGGCACTTTAACAAGTGCGACGGTTGATGGTGGGACGTTATTCCTTAATGGGACAGACCCGACCAACAATACAATATTTACCTCCAATGGTGGTACGGTTTACCTAAACAATAATTATCGTAATACTACTTCGTGGGGAAATATTTCCAGCAATACAACATTTGCTGTTAATAGTGGTGGGCAGCTTTTCGGTGGAACCGTCCTTCAGGGGGGTGTCATACGTGTCAATGAAGGTGGAAAGCTTACGAGCGCAACCCTTAATGGCGGTACGTTAAATCTCAACGGGGCAAACGCTACGTCCAACACAACGTTTGGGACAAGCGGGGGGACGGTAAATCTTTTTAGCGGCTATTCGAATACGGTTGCTTGGCAAAATATTACAAGCAATACACGCTTCAATGTACTGAGCGGTGCAATTTTTTCAGGCACCAATGTTCTCAGCGGAGCCACGGTGAACGTAGCGTCGGGTGGCAGTCTGACCGGGACACTGTCGGTCAATCCGGGTGGAACAGTAGTTTTAAATGGCACGGCAGGAAGCGGTACCGTTAATCTATCAGGAGACGGGTCGCAACTCACAATTAGTGGGACCCAGATGCCAACGAACGTGATCTCCGGTTGGTCACCAACAGATAAAATTGACCTAGCCTCTATCCCTTACGGTAGCATTACAAGCGTAACAACCACGGAAAGTGGCGTGACGTTTCATACCGCAAATGGTAGCTATTCTTTAAACATTCCAGGCGCCAACAAATATGGCTATGCCTTAAACAAAGATAGCGACGGGAGCACGATCTACACAACTTGTTTTGCCGAAGGAACGCATATTACTACTGAAGAAGGTGATATCGCAGTCGAAAATCTAAAAATTGGTACACAAATCCATACACCAAATGGTCTAATGCCTTTAAAATGGCTCGGCCATCGCAGCATTACCGTTGCAAAACAGAAGCACCCAGAAGATAACTGGCTCGTACGTATTCGCCGTGGGGCTTTCGCTGAGGGTACTCCTGCACGTGACCTTCTTGTTACTCAAGAACACTGTATGGTTTTTGACGGAAGGCTAGTGCCGGCTCGTATGTTGGTCAATAATCGTTCCGTTATCGTTGATCGATCCATTAATTCATACACATATTACCACGTTGAGCTCGAGAGCCACGCAGCTATTTGGGCAGAGAAAACGCTGACAGAAAGTTACCTGGATACAGGGAACCGTGACCAGTTCGAAAACAATACCGTCGTAAGTCTATCTCCGCGCAGACGCACAGGCGGGTCTGTGACCCTTCCATTGGATACATCACGTGATTTCGTTGAACCAATCTTCCGTTCCATAGCGGAGCGGGCGGGCGTTGCCGGAGCAACGTCACAACACGGAATGACGTGCGATCCTGATCTTCACCTCCTCACCGAAACAGGAGAGGTCATTCGCCCGCGGAGAATTAGTGGCGAGCAACACGTATTCTTTCTCCCGGACACGATAGAACATGTCAAAATCATGTCTCGAAGCAGCCGACCATCGGATGTGGTTGGCCCGTATGTGGACGACCGCCGCGATCTCGGCGTATTAATTGGTCAAATGAAGCTGTTCGGTGCAAATAAGACAACGTCTATCGAAGTGCCGTCTTCGCCGGTAGAGCTTAGTGGTTGGTACGATTGCAGCGCAGAAACAGGCAGATGGACAAATGGTGCCGCTACCCTCTTTGTGGGCCCAGCACGAAATAATGAACCGCGCATACTTACGCTGCAGATTCTTTCTCAGGGGCATTATCGGATTGAATCTGAGCAAGGGACCGCTGCGACCGCTTAATGGACTTTTGACAACGCTGTACTAGCGCTTGCCGAAGTAGGTGTTAGTCTAGAGTTAGCCCCCGTTTCGTATCAGGAGCGGGGGCTTTTGTTGGCGTAAAGCCTCCGCCTGATGTGTTACAGATACTGTAATCTGCGCCCTTATTTTGATTTATAATAATTTTATTAATCCTATCATTTAACAATTAAAGTTATTATATAACAAATATTTTCATGAATATTTGACTTTCAACGCAAAATAGTAAACAAATAGAGATGTGAATGGGGGGGAAGACAATGCCTGAAAACCACAATACTTTCCAAAAAGAAGTTCCTGACGTGGTTTCACAAGACGAGAACCCCTATATAGCCCCTCCTTTAATGCCGGTCGTGCACGCAGACCGTAACGTGCGGTTTGATTTTAACGATGGCGCACGTGTGATGGTGCCAGAGGTCGACCCCAAAGAGGGCCAGTGGCATGTCTGCCTCTCGGATTATGAAACGGGAAACGCGCTGTTCAACGCGCCCCTTCAGGGAGGTACGGTTTCCTCGACCAAGAGATATTATGTCCCATTTAAGGTTGAGGTCGTTTTCATCCACCCCGATGGAACACGGACACAAGTCGTCTCTCATTCGATGGATGTGAGGGGGCAAGCTGTATTGGTGCAGCTTCCCGTCGGGACATTAGGGGATACGTTGGCTTGGCTGCCTGCGGTAACGCGTTTCGCACGTGAAACAGGCGCCAGAGTGACATGCAGCGTATCGGACATAATTCTACCACTTGTGCAGGATGCCAATAAGGATATCACGCTTGTTGGGCATAATGTCGCGAAGTCCAAGCCGGATTTCTCCAGTCCGTTTTATGCGACTTATCGTATAGGCCTCTTTTTTACGGACAAGGATTGCGTCTTCCAACCAACGGATTTCAGGCATGTTGGCTTGCACAGAACTGCGGCGTATATTTTGGGAATTGATCCTTGGGACGACACTCCGCCAGTTCTAACAATCCCTGATGGCGATACAGCACCTATTGAGGGGCCTTATGTCGTAATTGCCACTCAGGCGAGCACTCAATGCAAATATTGGAACAACCCGGCAGGTTGGCATGAGGTTATTAGCTTTTTGAAGAAGGCTGGCTACAGGGTTATATGCATCGATAAAGATGCCTTTCATGGTACGAGTTACGTCTACAATCATATCCCGCATGGTTGCGAGGACGAGACAGGGCCGCGGCCATTATCCGAACGTGCACGCTGGCTCAAACACGCAAGTTTCTTTATAGGGTTGTCCAGTGGTTTAGCGTGGTTAGCTCATGCTGCGGGCACTCCTGTCGTTATGATTTCAGGTTTTACCCATCCAGATAATGAGTTTTCTACGCCGTATCGCGTCATCAATTGGCACACGTGCAACTCGTGTTGGAACGATCCCCAACACCAGTTTGACCATAAAGACTTTTTTTGGTGCCCTCGCCATAAGGGGGGGAGCGCCAATTTGAGTGCACACGTCTGATTACAGGGGGGCAGGTTATTCGTGCGATACGCCGCTTGATGAAAGACCGCTCCTTGCCGGAAGCTGAAAGCGCGTAATTGTACCTCTGCTGTAAAAAAAGGTTTAGGGCAGCTTCATAGGAAAAGTGCACTTAAATGAAAGACAACTCATCTTCCAAACCGTTTAAAATCGAAACAAACGAGACCCACGTGACCTAAACCTAACTTTACAACAGGGCCCCCAAGATCGTATTGAAACGACGTGAATGCCGAAACTCACACGCCTGTCGCGCGTCGTAGCTCTCGTAATGTCTCATTAGTGATGCGCAGCAGGAGGCAGGTAAAATACACTCGATTGTCTATTGGCACGTTGCAATTTTAAATGCCGTTGCCGCCATTTCGGCTGCCTGCGGTCTTGCCTTCTATGGGGAGGCGTTGCCATCCAATAGTCCATCCGCTGTGTATCAGATGCACCATACGGTAGAACCTTAAAAGCAACGGCACCAGCCAGATCGAATGTTTTCGAAAAATATGCTACGGGCCAACTTCAGCGTAACAAACTGCCAGTTTTCTGGCATTGCTTTCCTTTTCATTTTTAGGAACGGGTCAATGAAAAAGAACGAGCATGTTGCTTGGAACACGACACGCGGCGAAACGACCGGCCATGTCAAAAAACAAGTAACCCATGACATCAAAATTAAGGGAAATACGGTCAAGGCCAGCGGCGACCACCCCAAGATTGTTGTCAAAAGCGACAAAACCGGCGCCGAAGCCGCCCACAAACCAGAAAGTCTCAAGAAGAGATAAAGTGCCGCTAGGCAGAAGCTCGTTGTCTGCTTCCTTCTCCAATCAGACGTCAGTTTTTATAACAAGTGTTGACCCGGCTGCACTCGACGTTTTCGCCTTCGAGAAGGCAAGCAATATAGCCGCCCGATGGGTCACCATTTGATCCCATTCGTGGGTGGACGTGTCTTTATCGATCTTATGCCCCGCGGAATAGGCGTGCATCGTCCTAGGGTCGCCTTGGGACAGACCCCGCTCTTGGCCAACTAATACGCGTTCCTAATACCGACATCGGTAGTACCGCCGCGTTTTAATTTTTTCTTGCAATGTAAGGCCGTAGAGCCCCGCCTTTGCAACCTCCTTGTGGGCTGAGACTTATCGGTCATAGCGACGCTTTTTGGGAGCACATTGCCGTTCGCAGGATTGATGCGTTGCCTCATTGAAGGCGTGTGGCCGTTGTGGGTGGTGGCCCTGTTGCACTACCGCTGTTCGCCTAGTGAGAAAACGCTTAATCGCTTTTGGATGACAGGACATGATTGGGTGTGCTGTGCTCGAGCAGTATCAGTAGAACGAATGCAGTGGAAAGCTGTGCGGGGCGCAGGCGCACCAAGAAACGCGGTAACCGTCCCTGCCGGGCCAGGCGAACGTCGCCCGCCATATTCAGCAGTGCTCCTACCTGAAGCGCACGCCACGAAATGTTCGACGAAGACAGTATGGCCCCCAAGCCGAGGGCGTGGGTTGCAAGAAAAATAAAGGGATCACTGAGTTGCGGCCCCTTGGCATCATAAAAACTCGCGCCGCGATGGACGCCGGCAAAAAAACAGAACAGGCCACCCGCCCAAATCTGCGCAAAGCGACGCACCTGGCTTGCACGGTTTGAGGGGACGACGCGGATCACCACCAGACATACCCCCAACATCGCCACGGCCGCCCAACCCAGTATCCCGCCCTCTAGGGGTGTACGTGTGGCTGACGCTTCTTCACCGTCGTGTATTCGAATGACCATGCTGCCGTTGCCTATCTCTGTCTTGCCAATGAGGCGCCAACGTCAGACGACGGAAAAGGTTACACAACCCTCTAGCATTATGGCCCTGTTGCGTGGTCCGTTAAATGCCCTTCGTGCGACGGTGCCGTCTTATGCGCAACGACAGCTCAATCATCGCATACCGCGTTTGCGAGCGCGCAGGGTATACCATGATACTCTGGCGGTGAGAGTATAAAAAGAACAAAAACAGAACAAAATCCTTGAAGGTATCGGATGGTTTTTTTATATTTGAGCAGTTGCCGACGCTTTCGGGCCGGTTACTTTCCACCCATGAGAGCCTGTTACGATGACGCAACTCAATACCGCAGAGAAGCTGGCCATTCTGGCGGATGCGGCAAAATATGACGCCTCGTGCTCCTCTTCTGGCGCGCAGCGCCGGGATTCAAAAAATAGCAAAGGAATTGGTTCGACCTTAGGAGGGGGAATTTGCCATTCTTACACGCCAGACGGGCGATGTATCAGCCTCCTTAAAATTCTTCTGACCAATAGCTGCACTTTCGATTGCCACTATTGCATCAATCGTAGGTCGTCAAACGTCCGGCGTGCCCGCTTTACCGCACGCGAGGTCGTCGACCTAACGATCGACTTTTACAAGCGTAATTATATTGAAGGTCTTTTCCTTTCGTCGGGTATTATTAATACGCCCGACTATACAATGGAGCAGATCGTTGAAGTGGCGCGAAGCTTGCGTGAGGACCACAATTTCCGAGGTTATATCCACCTTAAGACGATCCCCGATGCCGACCCTGCTTTAGTGGCAAAAGCGGGGGTCCATGCCGACCGAATCTCTATCAACGTTGAGCTACCGACAGAAAGTGGGTTGCTACGCCTCGCACCCGAAAAATCACAAAATAGAATTGAGAGCGCGATGGGCAGCATGCGCAACGCAATCGAGGAAGGAGCAGATGCACGAAAACGCTTCCGTTCGGCCCCCGTCTTTGCGCCAGCCGGACAGTCCACTCAGATGATCGTTGGTGCCGATGCGGCGACCGACCGCGATATCGTGTCGCGCGCCTCCACTCTCTACGCCCGTTTCGCTCTGCGCCGCGTCTATTATTCCGCGTTCAGCCCAATCCCTGATGCGAGCGCGGTCCTGCCGTTGCGTCGGCCTCCATTGATGCGCGAACACCGCCTCTATCAGTCTGATTGGCTGATCCGTTTTTACAACTATACCGCTGCGGAGGTCAGTGCGGCAGCCGATCCAATGACAGGAATGCTGCCGCTTGACATTGACCCAAAGCTTGCCTGGGCCCTTAAATTCCGCGACATGTTTCCCGTCGATGTAAATCGTGCATCGAAGGAAATACTGTTACGTGTCCCAGGTTTGGGACCCAAGGCGGTACGGTCAATCTTAGTCTCGCGACGACACCGTGCGCTCAGGCTCGAGGATATTGGCCGCATGACAGTATCAGTCCGTAAGCTGCGGCCCTTTATCGTAACCACTGACTGGCGTCCCGTTAGTCTTTCGGACAGTGCAGACCTTCGCCCGTTAGTCGCGCCGAAGCCTATTCAACTCGAAATGTTCGGTACCTGACCATGCGTGTCGTTAAACTCAGGACCG